>JBBQLF010000063.1:0-12815 GCA_038327695.1 Bryobacterales bacterium | reverse complement strand
CGATGGCGCCGGTGGCGCTGGCGGACGACATCCAGCGGCCGAGGCCGGTGGAATACATCAGAACCAAGAGGAGAATGAAGCCGAAGCGGCTGACTTCCATGTAGACGCCAGCCGGCACGCGGGCAGCGAGCAGGAACTTGGAACCGTCCAGCGGCGGGATGGGAATCAGATTGAACAGCGCGAGAAAGAGGCTCAGGTAGGCGGCGCGGAACAGGATTTCCTGTCCGCTATGCCAGAACGAGCCGATCAGCGCCAGCACTGCCGCGAACACGATGTTGCTGCCGGGCCCGGCGAGGGCGACCCACAGAAGGCCGGTGTAGCCGCCGCGCAGCTTGGACGGGTTGGTGTTGACGGCCTTGCCCCAGCCGAAGAACATGCCGCTGGCCAGCGACGAGATCAGCGGCACAAACACGGTGCCCATCCAATCCACGTGGGCCAGCGGATTGAGCGTCACGCGCCCTTCCAGCCGCGGCGTATCGTCACCGAGTTTCTCCGCCACCCAGGCGTGGGCAAACTCGTGTGGCGTGGTCAACATCCAGAAGATCAGGACGTCGAGAAACGCCTGCGCGAAATTGAATTGCATTCTTAGTCCTTCACTCGAAACTTCTCAAACCACGCCAGCAGGTAGAGCTGTTGGAGCAGTTGGTGGGAGGGCCGGCGCCAGCCGTGAAACTCCTCCGGCATGCGAACGAGCAGCGTCTCTTTCTTCAGCAGTTTGAGCGCACGGTAGTACTCTTCGCTCTGTGTGATGGGCGTGCGGAGATCCGCCTCGCCGGTCATGACCATGGTGGGCGTCTTGACGTTGGCCACATAGTGGAGGGGCGAGCGCACGGCGTATTCCATGGGATCTTCCCACGGCTTCTTGAGGAACTGGTCATACCAACTGGGGCCGTCGGTGGTACCGACGAAGCTGTGCCAGTCAATGACGGGCCGCATGGAAACGGCGGCGCGGAAGCGATCCGTGTGGCCGACGATCCAGGCGGTGAGAACGCCGCCGCCGCTGCCACCGCAGACGAAGAGATTGCGGCTATCGATGAAGCCCTTCTTCAGCGCGGCGTCCACGCCGGTCATGAGATCGTCGAAGTCCTTGCCCGGATAGCTGAGGTTGATGCCGTTGACGAACTCCTGCCCGTAGCCGGTGGAGCCGCGCGGGTTCAGATACAGCACCGCGTAGCCGTTGGCCGCGAAGTTCTGCCAGGACCAGTTGAATCCGACGTTGTACATGGACCACGGCCCGCCGTGAATGTAGAGCACGAGCGGGTATTTCTTCGCGGGGTCAAAGCCGATGGGCTTCACAAGCCAGCCTTGCACTTTCCAGCCGCCGGAAGACTCCCACCAGAGTTCCTCCACCGGGCCCAGTTCCTTGCCTTCGAGCACGTCGCTGTTGACGTCCACGATCTTCCGGACGTCCTTGCCGGCAGTGGAGAACGTGACGAGAGAACCCGGCTCATGAAACGAGGCGCGCACGGCCGCGAAGTCACCGAGCCTGGACAATGATGCCTGCGCCAGGACGTGCGTACCTTCCGTCACCTTTTTGGGCGAGCCACTGAGCGGCAGGTAGTAGATATTCGCCGCACCCTTCTCTTCCATCGTGTAGTAGAGACCGGTACCGTCGGCATTCCAGAGTAGATCACCGGGCGCGCTGGGCAGCCCGCCGGCCCAGAGTTTCTTCTGGCCTCCGGCAGTGTCCATGAGGTAGATGGACGAGAGGTGGAACGTGGACCGCACATCGTCGTAGCCTGTGTAGGCCACCCATTTCCCTTTGGGCGCGGGATTGGCATCCGGGCCCTTGCGGTCCGTCAGCGCTTTGATTGAGCCGCTGCCGAGGTCGGCGGCATAGATTTCGCTATCGTTGCGCAGATACTCCGCGTCCGGCTTGCGAATGCCGGTAAAGTAGATGGTCTTGCCGTCCGGTGACCACTGCGGATCACGGTGATTGAACTTGCCATCGGTGATCTGACGGGGCGTACCGCCGGTGTTGGCATCGATGGTGAAGATGTGGCTGAAGCCCTTGGGCACCGGCCCGACGCCGTCACTGGCCCAGGAGAGGCGATCCACAATCACGGCTGGCTTGGCCCATTGCGCACCTTCCGGTTTCTTCGGCAGCTTGACGGCGAGGATGGGGTCCTCATCAGGCACCGTTGCAACAAATGCGATCCGCTTGCCATCGGGCGACCAGCGTAGGGAGGAGGGCGCCTTTTCGAGACGGGTGAGCTGCGCCACTTCGCGCGAGTCCGCCCACATGATGTGGATCTGCGTGGTGCCGTCGCGGTCACTGAGGAAAGCGATGCGCTTGCCATCAGGCGACCAAACGGGCGAGGAGTCGCGCCAGTTTCCGGACGTGAGTTCCCGCAGTTTGACGCCGGCCGCGTCCTTCCAGCCTGTGGCAACCCAGAGGTTGGAGCGCGTCTGGTCCTTCATCTTGTCCACCCAGCCACGCGTGAAGACAATGGTGGAGGAGTCCGGGGCGATGGCGGGGTTGGAGAGCGACTCCATGTCAAAAAACGTATCGGAGACAAGCCCCTTCTGCGCCAAGAGCGGGAGCGACAATACGACGACCAGCGTGCCGAGAAACCTCATCTTTCCATGCTACACTCCCGTGGTTGCCGGGCGGCTGCTTGATATCAGAGAGAATGGAGAAGATGAACGCCGCCCTATCGCGCCAGGCCGAAGTCCGGCGAGGACAACGGCTGGAGTACGTGACGCTGAGCTACAACGTCGTAGAGGCGTTTATTTCCATTGCCGCAGGCATGGTGGCGGGCAGCATTGCGCTGGTCGGATTTGGCGTGGACGCCGTGATCGAGAGCATATCCGGCTGCATTATGCTGTGGCGGTTGGCGCACGACACGCACGCGCGCCGCGATGACATCGAGCGTTGGGCGCTGCGATTGATCGGCGGGTCGTTTCTGCTGCTGGCCGTCTACGTGGGCTACGAAGCTGTGGAGAAGCTGGTGACTCGCGAGGCGCCGGCGCGCTCCATTGCCGGTATCGTGCTCGCCTGCTGTTCGTTGATCGTAATGCCGGTGCTGGCTCGAAAGAAGCGCACGGTGGGGCGGAACATCGGGAGCGCGGCGATGGTGGCGGATTCCCAACAGACGCAGCTATGCAGCTACCTGTCCGCCATCCTGCTGGGCGGGTTACTGCTGAATGCCGTCGCAGGCTGGTGGTGGGCGGATCCGGTGGCGGGCCTGGTGATGGTGCCGATCATCGCCAAGGAGGGGATCAGCGGGCTGAGGGGCGAGGGGTGCGACTGCCACGACCACTGAGCGGTCAGGGCAGGATCCTGGATTCGGCTGTGAACTTGCGATAGTTTGTGAATTCGATGACGCTCCGCTGGCAGCGGCCCTTGTCGTTACACGCCTCGACCAGCGAGCGAAGGGGCAGGGGGAACGGCTGGGCGCCGATCTGCACGGTGCCGTACTCAGTGGAGTGGGCCACGCTTTGCACGGCAAAGCCCGGCGGGAATTCCCGGCTGAGCATGGCGATGCGGTGGACGCGGCCGGTGCTGGAGTCCACCGAGATGCTGCCCTGGTAGGCGGGGTTGATGCGCGTATCGGTGCCGACGCTCCAGCGGGAATGCTCGGCCAGCACCCGAAACGTGAGTCTCCGGTAGAGATGGTCTTTGCCGCCGTCCCGAAACTCGGGCTCCGTGCGCGGATCGAAGAGTGTCTTCAGCGCCGTCGCGAATTCGCCGGACGAACCCAGGGTGCGAGCACTCGCCGATTGCTCGCCCAGCACGGCGACGCCGTTGAGCCGCAGGAGACGATACCGCTCGCGCCCCTGTGTGTAGGTGACCTCGACATCATGCGTGTCGGTGGCGCGCCACGAGCGGCCCTTGTCTACCGAAACCATGCGGCGGTTGGTCTGGTCGCAGATGAAGTCCGGCAGTTGCGCGAGCCATTCCAGGGTGGCGGCGCGGGCCTTGCCGGCCAGGGCCTCCACGTCAGAGGCGAGCAGGAACAGAGCGAGCAACCCGGCCGTCACTGCTTCTTCTTCTCGGGCTTGGGCGGGTCCGGCGTGATGGAGGGCGGCGTGGTCTTGGACTTGGGTTTCTTGGGATCCTCCTCCTCCGGGAACGAGAGTTCGCTCTCCACCTGGAGAATCTGGGACTCCACCTGGAACTTGCGGTAGTTCCGGAATTCGATCTCATTCTTGGTGCAGTTGAATGTGTCGCGCTGGCAGGAGAGATTCTCGCTCTTGACCGGCAGAAGATAGCGCTGCCCGCTCAGCGTGATCCAGCCGTAATCGACGATGGTTTCCACGTCATCGATCTCGAAGTTCTTCGGAAGCTGGCGGGTATTCATCTCCAAGCGGAGGACGCGGGCGGTCTTAGGATCGATCCAGGCAGCGCCTTTGTAGGCAGGCATCACCGTCCGGCTGAAACGGATCTGCCAGTGGGAGTTCTCCTGGCGGACGCTGAAATCATAAACCTTGGCGGCCAGGCCGGCGGCGGTGGAATCACCGCGCGGGACGAAGAAGGCGTTGGTGTTGCTGGCGAAGACGTCCATCAGCATGGTGCCGAATTCGCCAGAGGACCAGGTGCCGGAATCCTCCGGCCCACCTTTCTTCACCGGCTTGTTGTTCATCCTGATATTGCGATAGTCCTCTTTGCCATTGACATAGACAAGCTCCAACTGGATGCGGTCTTTGTACTTCCAGTCCGGCTTGAGGGTCTTGCTTTCATAGCGCGAAGTGACCTGATCACAGATGAAATTGGGCAACTTCTCGTTGAACTCGTAGGCGGCTTCACGCGCGCGTTCGATCAGTTCATCTGTGCCCTTGGGATACTTGACGGGCCGGTTGTTGACGACGGATTCGGCGTTGCCGTTCTCATCGACGGTGACTTCGCGGATGGGCTTCCTGACCGCAGCCGGGGCAGGAGACGTAGACGGCGCCGGTGTTGGGGCGGGAGGAGGCGCAACCTCCTCGCGCTTTTGCGCGGGGCCGCCCCGCCGCAGCACCGGGCGGCCCGGATCCTCGCTTTGAGTTTCCGAGCGCACGGGCCGTTGCGTAGTGGGGGCCTCCGGCGGCTCCTGCGCTCCGAGTGTCAACGCGAGCCAAATTCCGGCGATCCACAGTCGCGCCATCCCAATCCCAGTGACGCGGCAGCTCATCATACGGTTCCTTCCCAGTGAGTAGTGTAGCGCCCTACCGGGGGATCAGGTTGCGGACCATCATCCAATCCTTCAAGCGGGCGGGCCAAGTGGAAAGCACTGGGTCCTTTGGAGCGAGGCCAACGCCGTGGGGCCCGTTTTGATAAATGTGCAGCTCGGCAGGCACTCCGGCCGTGCGCAGCGCCATGTAGTAGAGCACGCTGTTTTCCGGGGGGACGCCGGTATCGCCGTTGGTGTGGAAGAGAAAGGTGGGCGGCGTCTGCGAGGTCACCTTCAGCTCATTGGAGAAGTCCCAGACGAGCGCCGGCTCGGGATTGGGACCCAGTAGATTGCGCATGGAACCACTGTGGGTGTAGCGCGTGGTGAAGGAGATGACGGGATAGACGAGCACAGCGAAGTCCGGACGCTCGCCCGCCTGGAAGTGCGTGGACAGGGACGACGCCAGATGGCCGCCGGCTGAAAAGCCCATGACGCCGATCTTGTCTGGATCCACTTTCAGTTCCGGAGCGCGCGTGCGGATCATGCGCATGGCCCGGCGCGCGTCGTCAAGCATGGCCGGATTGTGATAGCGCGGACCGAGGCGGTACTTGAGGATGAACGCCGAAACGCCAAAGGAGTTGAACCACTCGGCCACCTGTTTGCCCTCGTGATCCATGGCGAGGGCGCCATAGCCGCCACCTGGACAGACGAGCACAGCCGCGCCGTTCGGATTGGCGGCGATGTAGTGGGTGAGCGATGGTTTGTCCACCTCTTCAGTGCCGGCAGCGCCGGGAGCACCCTCGGGCCAGAGGAGTTCTGTCTTGGGAGTCTGGGCGGCGGCGAGCAGGGCGAGTGTCAGTGTGAGGATGAAAGCGCGCATGGTTTCTAGTCTGTCAGAGCGGATTCGTTGATGGTGAGTGTTCCATCGCCGGCGTCAAAGGTGGCATTGATGCCGATTGGCAGCGTGAGTTGGTCGTCGGTGTGGCCGAAGGTGAGGCCGTGAGCGACCGGGACTTTGAGATCTCCAAGGATATTGTCGAGCACCTCTCCGAGGGAGAAGGTGGATTCAAACGAAGGCTTGAAGTCGCGCGGCACGCAGTTGGCGCATTCGCCGATCACCAGGCCCTGAATATCGCGGAACTTGCCGGCCAGGCGGAGGTGTGTGAGCATCCGGTCCATGCTGTAGGGTTGCTCATCCACATCCTCGATGAACAGGATCTTGCCCTTGGTCTGGATCTCCCAGGGTGTGCCGAGCGTAGTGGAGATCAGCGAGAGATTGCCGCCGATGAGCGGCCCGGTGGCGGTACCCGGGCGGAGGGTCCGAATGTGATGGCGCGGGCGGATAGAGCGCGGCTCCACGGGATTGGCGAGCTTGCCGAGCGGTTTTGTTTCAAACACGGCCTGGCGAAAATGTTCCAGGGTGTAGTCGTTGAAATTGGACAGCGTGGTGGGTCCGTGAAAGGTGACCAGGCCAGTGGCCTGATGGATGCCGAGATGGAGTGCGGTGATGTCGCTGTAGCCGGTGAAGATCTTGGGGTGGCGGCGGATGAGTGCGAAGTCGATGGAGTCCAGCAGCATGGCGGCGCCGTAGCCGCCGCGCGCGCAGAAGACCGCTTTCACATCCGGGTCTTCAAATGCCCAGTGGAGATCGGCGACGCGTTCCTTGATGCTGCCGGCGAGGTAGCCTTCGCGGCGGCCGACGGCACGGCCCATTTTGTACTTGAGTCCGAGGAACTCGACCGTGCGGCGCGCGAGTTCCAGACGGTCCGGATCTGTGACGTAGGTGGAGGGCGTGATGAGCGCGACGGTGTCGCCGGGCTTCAGGACGCGGGGCTTGAGCAGCGGGACGGACGGCGCGGCGGTGGCCGCGGCGGCGACGGACAGGAAGGACCGGCGTCTCATATGGCGAAATCCTCGGTGACGACTGCGGCCGGGGTGGGGACGAACTCTTCGGACGGCAACAGCGGCGGGCGGAGCACGGGATCGAACTCCGCAGCAGTGCCCCAGGACAGGAAGCGGAGCCACACACGCGCCAGGACATAGAGTTGCTGCCAGATGGCGAGCAGAACAATGAGTGGCATCTTGGTGGCAGGGATACTGTTGGCCAGCGGCTGATAAAGGAGCGTGAAGAGGATCCACAACACGGCGAGGATGAGCCACGCGCCCAGGACCCGCGGATTGCTCAACACCAGCCGGAGCGAGCCGAGGCACGCCCGGAGGCTCTTGCGGCTGCCGTCGGTGACCAGACGGACTTTGGCGTAATCCATGGCCGTACTGATGACGCCGCAGAGAAGGATCAGCAGCGCGTTGGCTGCCCATCCGGCCATCACGAGCGGCGCGCCTTCCAACCCTTCACCCCATAGTCTGTCGGCCGCTTTCCTCACGCCGCCGGACAATGCGCTGGCAATGGCGTAGAAGAAGAGGGAGTAGATCATCAGACGCAAGAACCGCCAGAAGTACTCACCGCAGCCGGACCAGAACTCGCGCGGCGAGTAGACCGTAGCGTCATGCACAATGAGCTTGACGGCTCCGCCTGCGAGGAACACGCCGGCCGTCATGGTGATGAAAATGATCAACGGATAGATGGACGCCAGCATGCCGCCGGCGCCGGATAGGGACTGGAGCGCCTCCACAAGGAACATGACGTCGAACTGCTTGAGCAGTTCGGAGGCGTAACCACTGTGTGCCAGCATCGGCACGGCGATGCCGAGCAGGGGCAGCGCCGCGAGTGCGGCGAGAAGGCTTTGCGTAAACCAATAGAGCACGAGCATGCGCTTGCGGGAGTTGACCCGCCGGGCCGCGTTGGAGATGGCTTGTAGAATCGTCATAACGCGGCTCCTCAGGCGATGGACGTGATCAACAGCATGAAGTTCTGGAGCCAGAAGATGATGCTGGCGCTCCAGTGGGTGCTGGTCTCGACCTGATATTTGCTGACCCAACTGTTGTTGGCAAAGCTGACATCGAGCCGGTACTTCCGGTCCGGATCGACGTGCACGGATTCAATCTCGCTGGAGCGGAGGAAGGTGTATTTCACCCAGCGGTATTCGCCGTCCCACTGCCGCTTCTCCTCCGAGCCATCCTTGAACCGAATGGTGATGCCGACGGGGACCACGGCGTCTCCATGGCGTTGGATCCTGACGGTATCGAGATACTCCTTCTTGAACGACTTGTTGCCGTCGTTGGCATCATCAACTTTGTCCGCCTCCTTGCGCGTGGTGACCTGGAATCCGGCGCCCTTTTCGAAACGGCCCATCGGCGTGAGGCGCTGCACGGAACTGACTGCGCCAATGCGGTAATCGAGTAGGCGGTTGCCGAAGAAGAACTGGTTGAAGAACCAATCGAGGTTCTGTCCGGAGACCTCATTGGCCACCTTGACGAAGTCGCGGGCGGTGGGGTGATGGAAGCGGAAGCGCTGATGGTAGGTCCGCATGATGCGCGCCATGGTATCGTGCCCGGCCACGCGCTCCAGCGTGTCGAGTGTGACGCCCATTCGCATGTAGGAGTTGATGGCGTAGCTCTGGCCGTCGTAATACTGCCAGGACTTGCGCAGCAGGTCGTCATCGACGGGGCCGCTGAGAAACGCGGCCCGGTCCATGCTCAGATCGTTGATGCGCGGCAGATGGAAGAAGCCCGAGAGGTTGATGCCAAAGAGCGTCAACGGCAACTGCCCCATGCCGCCGTACACCTTGTCCATGATGAGCGACGTGGAGTAGGTATTGAAGCCTTCGTCGAGCGGGGACTCCTCGAACTCATTGGTAGCGACGAGTTGCATCCAGAACTGGTGCCCGAACTCGTGGACTGTCACCTCTTCGAGCGTCTTAGATTCGGGCGGCAGGCGCCAGGAGGTGCCGGCCGTGATGAACGTGGGGTACTCCATCCCACCCGCGCCGCCGGCGCCGTAAGGCGGATCGACCACCGTAATGGTCTTGTAGGGGTAGCGCCCGTACCAGAGCCCGAAGTGCTTGAGCGCGGTGCGAGTGGCGTGAAACGTGCGCTCGATCTGCTCGCGGTGCTCGGGTTGAATGAGGACGATCATCTTCACGTCGCTGAGCCGCACATCGTCTTCGGGAATGCCCTGGAGCTTCGCCTCGTGCGCGATCTCGGCGGCGGTGGTCTCCTTGGCCGCCTCAAACATTCGTTCCACGCGAACGTAGGTGGGTTGGACTGTCCAGGCGAAGTCCGTAACGTCTTCCTGATGGAACGAATAGGTGGTGGTTTTGTTTGAAACGTTCTCCACTCGTTTTGTCTGCTCGCCAGTGGCGCCGATCACCATATTGGCCGGGACGGTGAGTTGCACGTCGTAGCGGCCGAAGTTGGCGAAGAACTCGCTGTTGGCGTGGAATTGATGGCAGTTCCACGCCCCTTGCGTGGAGAAACGGAAGCCAGCCGTCTCCCAGACGCCGATTTTGGGGAACCACTGTCCGACGAGGTAGAAATCCTGGCGGAATCCGGTGCGCGCGAAGACCTTGGGCAGCTTGGTCTCGAAGTCGATGGAGACCTGGATCGTCTCGCCGGGCTTGACGGGCTGGGGCAGCGGGACCTCAATCACGGTGCGGTCCTCGGCGTTGTCATCGTCGGGATGGATGAAGCGGAGTGAACTGGTCAGATCGGCGCCGGAGGCGAGGCGCATCTTCTTCACCTCGACCCAACCCCACTCATCGCCCTTGAACTGATCGCCGCGAAGCTGGCCGCCGGACTCTTTGAAGAACGTGCTCCGGGTGTTCCTGAAAGCGTTCATGTAGAGGTGGAACTGGAGCGTGGAGACGGTGTCGGGTGAGTCGTTCCACCAAGTCAGCGTTTCGCTGCCGGTGATGGTGTGGGCCTTGTGATTCAGAGTCGCCTGGATGTCGTAGCTGGCGATGTGGCGGGACATGCCGGCGACAGCAAGCGAGGCGGTGAGCAGGAGCGAGGCCAGGAGGCGCATTCTATTTCTCCAATCCGGTGTGCTGGCGAATCCAGTTGGCCAGCGGTTCCAACATCGTGGGCGACATGGTCTCTTCGATCTGGCCATATTCCATGGGGTGGCCAGTCTTCGCGGTCTGGAAGAGATGGTTTAAGTTCGGCAGGCGAACGACGGTGACGTCCTTGTTGCCGCCTTTCTTCAGCGCAGCTTCCAGGATGGGCAGGTTCTGATCGGGTAGAACTTGAAGGTCTTTGTCCCCATTCAGGGCGATGACGGGGCACTTCACTTTTTCCAGCGTTGGCGCCGGGTCGTACAGCATGAAATGGCGGAACCAGGGCGACATCGAAACCGGCAATTGAGACTTTCCGGCGTCGCCGAAATACGCGGACAGGCGCTTCTCGAGTTCGGCGTCGTCTTTGGACTCCCGAAAAATGGCGGAGTATTCCGTCTGCTTGGCTCGCGCAGCCTTGAGGGACTCTTCGGAGGCGCCGGCAGCCTTGGCAATGGCTTGGCCCTGTTCGAGAATCACGTCGGCTCCGGTAACGGCGGTGCCGGCCAGCAGGGCGATGAATCCGGCGTCAGCGCGACGCGCGGCGACGATGGGCGCGATGATGGCACCCTCTGAGTGGCCCACCAGGCCGATCTTCCGGCCGGTGAGTTCAGGGCGGGTCTTGAGATAGTTCAGCGCGCCCTCTGCATCGTTGGCGAAGTCCTGCGTGGTGGCCTTGGAGAATTCACCAGTGGACTTGCCGACGCCGCGGTCGTCGTAGCGCAGCACCGCAATGCCCTTGCGCGTGAGGTAATCAGCCAGCACCGCGAAGGGGCGATGGCCCAGCAGCGATTCGTCCCGGTCCTGAGGACCCGAACCCGTGATCAGGATTACCGCAGGGTGCGGCCCTTTGCCTTCCGGCACAGTCAGCGTGGCCGCCATGGTGACGCCCACTGCTTTTGAGGCAAACGTGACGTCCACGCTCTTGTAGAGGAATGGAGGCTTGGGGTCCTGCGGGCGGACCGGCGGCTTGATGTCGCCCTTCGACATCCGTCTGAAGGTGAGCGGGATTTCCATGCCCTGCGTGAACTTGCCAGTGATCCCGGTGGAGTCGGCGTTGAGCTTGCCCGCATAGGACGCGTTCGCCATCTTGAGGTCCCACTTGAGCTCGTTGGCGGCGAAGGAAATGGAGGAGACCGGAATGCCAGTAGCGCCCTGATCCGGGCTGTCCATCTTGCCTGTCAGCAGGCCGTCCGCGTCGCGCGTGACGTGGAGCCGAATGCGGAGGTTTCCTCCGGGCGTTTGCAGGGCGCCCTCCCAGGAGCCTTCGATGCCCGGCGGCGACTGCGCCACCAGAGCGGCGGTGCAGAGAAACAGAGGCGCAAATCGGCGTAACAGGCGCATGGGTTTATGATAGCCCCGCTGGCAGCAGCGGGACCGGGGAACGCCGGGCCGCGGCCGAGCGCCGGATCGGGCACTACCTGCCTATCGGACACCCACCTTAAGGATCGTCAGCGAGTGCTTCGGAAACGTGTACGTGAAGCCGTTCTTTTCCACCTTGGCGGTCACAGTCGTCGTTTTCGGCACCACTTTCCTGTCGTCGCCGAAGCTGTGCACCGCCTTCAGATCCTGGTAGTTCATCTCCCACACACCCACGGCCGGCTGCACGGCGCCTTCGACGTTGTCAATCCGCGTGGCGATGTCGAGTTTCTCGCTGCGGTTCAATACGTTGACGTAGAGTGCCTTCTCCTTCTCGTTCCAGGTAGTGGAGACATCCAGGTAGCCCAGGGGCTTCCGGCCGTCTGGCGCGTACTCCGGTGATTGCACCAGAGCGTCCAGCGCAATGTTGCCACGCTGCCTGCCGTACTCGGCTATGGGGAAGAAGATGGGCTGCAGGAACATGCCCTGTTTGCTCGTGAACATGGGCGCGATGACGTTTACGAGTTGCGCCAGATTTGCCATCTTCACCACGTGGGCGTGACGGATGAAGCTGTTGAAGAACATGCCCATCGCCAGGGCGTCCTCGAAGTTGTACTGTTCTTCCAGCCCCGTCTTGCCGATCTCATACTCGGACCCGCCACGCGCCCGGTACCACACATTCCACTCGTCGTAGGCGATGTAGATGGGGCGCGGATTGCGCTGCCCGCTCTGCGCCGCCTGGATCAGGCCCGCCACCACCTCAATCCGGTGATCCAGATCCTGTGACTGGGCCAGGTAGTTCTCGAAGTTGTTCTCCCGGTTGCCCACGTAGGTGTGCAGCGAGATGTAGTCAATCTCGCTCTTCAGTTTGTCCAGCACAACGCGGTTCCACTGAATCCAGTCCGCGCCGGCGCGAAAGTTCGAAGACCCGGATGCAATCAGCTTGATGGAGTCATCGACGCGGCGCATCGATTTGGCCGCCTCCAGCGCGAACTTCGTGTAGTCCTCGACGTTCTTGTGGCCCAACTGCCATGGCCCGTCGATCTCGTTGCCGAGGCCCCAGATCTTGACTTCGGCGCTCGCGAGAAACGACCCAGGTCTGCGCGCCAAAAGTGACCCACCCAGGCCGCTGCGCCAGAGGGCCTTCGGCGTGCCGCGCCACGCGGCATTCGCCGCGGATGATAACGCCACACCAACTGGCTACGTAAAACAAGAGACTTGCGCGCCTACGGCGCGGTTGATGTCGCCAGCCCCGCGTCGCGCCACGTGGCGCGGCCTGTTTTTGACGTGGGTAACTCTAAATGAGCAGAGGTGGGTCATTTCTCGTGAGCGCCGAGGGATCTTGACGTCCCAGGGCTTCTCGCGGTCGTTCTTGCGCCGTTGATCCGCCCAATAGGTCTTGCGCGTTTCG
>JBBQLF010000062.1:0-12855 GCA_038327695.1 Bryobacterales bacterium | reverse complement strand
CCGGCTGCACGATGTCATAGCCGCCCCGGTCGATCCACTCCTTGAAATCGATCCGGCCCCCGCGGCTCTCGCCGCCCGATACCTTCACCTTGCGCAGCGCCTGGCGGATGCGCAGGTGCTTTTCCAGCGCCCCGGGCTCATAGGCTTTCACCGGCTCCTCAAACCACTGGAAGCCCAACTCCTCCAGCACCGGGCACAGTTCCAGGCACTCCTCCAGGCTGAGGCGCATGTTGCTTTCCTGCACCAAGTCCATGGCGGGTCCCACCGCTTCCCGCAGCTTCCGCACCCACGGAATGTATTTCGCCATGGTCATTCCACTGTTTTTCCATTCGGTGCCGATGCGGAACTTGAAGGCGGTGTAACCGGCTTGCTTGTGCCGCAGGGCCTCCTCGATCAGCGCCTCCGGGCGGTCATACCAGGCGTACTCGACTCCGCCGGAGGCGTACATCCGGATGTGTGTTTGTACCGCGCCCCCGCCGGCCAGCAGATCGAAGACCGGCTTGCCGGTTGCCTTGCCAATGATGTCCCAGCAGGCGGCGTCAATGCCGGCCCACGCAGCGTAGTTTGGGCGTTGGCCGCCCCACGGCGTCGTCAAATGCTCGACGTCAAATGGATTCTGGCCGATCAGCGTGGGCCGGGCCACCTCCTCTATGGTCTTCTTGAGGAACTCGGGGCCGGCGTAAGGGCTGGACTCACCAATGCCTACGATGCCTTTGTCGGTGAAAACCTCCACCAGGACGGCGTCGGATTTCCAGATCAACTGGGTGCCGGTGATCCAGGCCCTGTCTTTGAGTTCGCAGGACATCAAAGTCACCTTGACGTCCGTGATCTTGAGGTTCTCGCGCCGGACGCCCGCGAGCGGCCGGTTCCAAAGTGCGGGTGCGGCGGTAGCCTGGGCCAGAAATGTGCGGCGTGACGGATTCATGATGTCCTCCAGTTTGTAACAGCGCCGCGCCGAATGCTACTCATTCGGCCGGTGCACTGGCAGAATTCTAACAAAATTAACAAAAAGCGCCGAGGCAAGCCAGCCTGAAACTCTGGTATAGTCGCGGCCAGGAGTTCTCTCTGATGAAAATACTTCTCTCTGTTGTTGTGATCGCTTGTCTGATGGCGGGCATCGCTCTCGCCGCCGGGATCGACGGCAAATGGTATTCCGAGCGGAAGATGAGCCGCGACGGCAACGACTTCGTGATCAAGACCACCTTCGAACTCAAGTCCGACGGCGCCAAGCTGACCGGCAAGATGGTGATGGCGTTCGGCGACATGGAGCCCAGGGACATCGAGATCAAGGATGGCAAGATTGAGGGCAATAAGTTCTCGTTCACCACCACGATGTCCACGCCGAATGGCGATTTCAAGACTAACTACACCGGCACTGGGGATGGGGACATGATCAAAGGTACGGCCACCCGGGAAGGCGCCCCGGAGCGCCCGTTCGACGCCAAACGCCAGTAACCGCCGCTACCTCTTGGCAGCTACTGCACCGGCCTGGGGACCAGCAGACCCGTACCCGAACAACCGTTGATGGCGTTCATGCCCAACAATTTGCTGTTAGCCGAAGTGTTGTAACCGTTCAATCCGCCCGGTGCCGTGGCCCAGACGCCCAACAGGTTTGACATCTGCGCCTCGCCGAGCACCGGAACCAGCTTGAGCGCGCCGGCCAGCGCCTTCAACTTGTTCTTCTGCGCGTCGGTCAGCAATATCAGGTTCTGCGTCTGGACGGTGTTGGCCAGATCGCGGAGTTCGCGGCAGATCATCTCCACTTCGGCCTAACGGTCGCCGAGCGCGGCCGGATCCACCGGGTCCTTTCCCGTCTCCACTGCGATCTCGTTCTGGACCACCCGCATGCGCAGAACCTTCTCCTGAAAACCCCTGTTGTACTCATCGTTGTCAGACACAATGCCCAGCACCTGTGCGTTCGTCAGTTGCAGGTACTCGCGCACCTGCGGCAAGAGCTGTCTTTGCGGCTGGCTCTGCGCGCAAAGCGGCAGCGCCAGCAGAACCCCGAGTATGTACTTCATGCCTGCATCATAGCGCCGCCAATTAAGATGGAAGCAGTGAAGATACTCATCGTCGCCTCCAAGCTCGGCTACCAGACCCGCAGCTTTGCCGAGGCCGCCCGCCGCCTCGGCCACGAGGCGATCCTGGCCACCGATCGCTGTGGCAGTCTCGACGACCCCTGGGGCGACCACGCCTTTCCGCTCAAATTCCACCAGCCCGCGGCCTCGGCTGCGAAGCTCGCACGCGCCATGCCGGACCTGGGCGGCATCGCGGCCGTGGGTGACAAGCCCGCGCTGGCCGCCGCCCACATCGCCGCTCAACTCGGCCTGCGATTTCACCCGCCAGCGGCCGTCGAGGCCGCGGGCAACAAATACCTCGCCCGCCAGCGCTTCGCCGCCGCCGGCCTGCCCGTGCCCGCCTATTTCCGCGTTCCGCTCGACTCTGACCCCGATGCCGCCTGTGCCCGCGCGAACTGGCCCTGCGTGCTGAAACCCATCGGTCTGTCCGGTAGCCGTGGAGTCATCCGCGCCAACGGGCCGGCCGAATTCCTCACCGCCTTTGGCCGCATCCGCCGCCTGCTCGATTCGCCTGAGATCCTCCGCCACCGCGACGCCGCGCTCGGCTTCATTCAGATCGAGGACTACATCCCCGGCCGTGAGTTCGCCCTGGAGGGGCTGCTCACCGGCGGACGCCTGCGCACGCTCGCTCTCTTCGATAAGCCCGATCCGCTCGACGGCCCCTTCTTCGAGGAGACCATCTACGTCACCCCCTCGCGCCAGCCGGCCTCCGCGCAGCAGGCGATGCACGATGCCATCCAGAAGGCCTGCGCCGCCCTGGGCCTCACCGACGGCCCGGTCCATGCGGAAGTGCGCGCCAACCAAGCCGGCGTCTGGGTGCTGGAGGTGGCCGCCCGCCCCATTGGCGGCCTCTGCGCGCGCGTGCTGCGCTTCAACGGCGGCACACCACTCGAAGAGGTGTTGTTACGCCACGCGCTCGGTGAGGAGCCCGGCGCGCTGCAACTGGACGGCGCGTCGTCGGGCGTGATGATGATCCCCATCCCGAGTGATGGCATCTATGAGCGTTGCAGCGGCCAGGAACAGGCCCAACTGGTGCCAGGTATCGAGGCTGTGGAGATCACGGCCGTCCACGGCCAACGATTTCAGCGCCTGCCGGAGGGCGGCAGCTATCTGGGCTTCATCTTCGCCCGCGGCGCGGACCCCGATGCCGTGGAGGCCGCGCTGCGCCGCGCCCACGGCCAACTGGCGTTTCACTTTGCCACGGTTCTCACCGTGTTGCCCAAGCGGAAGTGACAGCGGACGGTGTCAGGGGTGGCCGAACTGGCGGGCCTTTGGGATCAGCTCGCGGTATTGCGAGTCAGCCACGTTGGTTTCCCAGTGGCCCGTCAATTTGGCGGCGCCCACCACGCCCAGGAACACGATGGTCACGCCGGCTGCCATAACCCAGGCGGGAACCGGTTTCCTGGCTGGCACGAAGGTCATGTGCAGCGTGTCTTCCACCGGGCATGAGGTGACGCACTCCAGGCAGCCGAGGCACTCGGCGGAGCGGATCTGGACGAGCTGGTCCACCGGCAACCTCGTGGGGCAGGCCCTGGCGCACTCGCCGCAATCGATGCATGTGTCGACGTTCCGCCGGATGCGCAGCGGGCTCAGCAGGGCAGCCAGGCCCATCAGCGCACCATAGGGGCAAAGATAGCGGCACCAGAAGTTCTGCACGAACACAGAGGCCAGCAGGATGACGCCCAGCACGATGGCCGCCGTCAGACCCATGTAGCGGAAGAAATCCAGCATTTTGACGTCGGCCACCAGGCCGTAAGGAGATTGCAGGAATTGGGCGAGCGCCGGCGCCGGCATGGACGCTACGGCGTACGCGAAGAGGCCAAACAGCACGTATTTGAGGCTTCTGAGGCCAATATCGAGCCATTTTGGTAAGAAAAAGACGCGCCCGAAGGTGTCTCGGCCCAGTTTCCAGAGGTATTCCGACAACGTACCGACCGGGCAGAGCCAGCCACAGAAGGCCTTGCGAAAGAGCACCGACATGGTCAGAAAGGCGATCAGAAGGAACATGGCCGCCGGATGCACGGCCGGTACATCACCCGTCAGCAGAAAGTACCTGGTGTTCATCAGGCCGGCGATGGGCAGCCAGCCCTCGACTCCGGCCGGGCGGGCCACGCTGGGCGCGCCAGGGACCTCGTAGTGGCGCACGAAGTGGTAGAACTGGATCCCCACCCAAAGGTTCAGGGCAAAGAAGGAGAACTGGATGGCGCGCCGGATAAACTGGGTCCGGTCCACACTCATCCAGCGGCTGACGACGCTCATGAATTCATTGTGCATGCCCGGCTCTGTTCTTGCCGTGACCGGAGTCACGCGGCGCGGAAGTTGCGGGACAATGTCACTATGAATCGCGAATCGCTCATTCAATCCATCGCCGGCCTGCCCGCGCGCATCGAAGCAGCCTTGGCCGGCGCCACCGAGGCCCAACTGTTGCAGCCTTACCGCGACGGCGGATGGAACGCGCGGCAGGTGGTGCATCATCTGGCCGATTCGCACATGAATTCGTTCATCCGCTGCCGGCTGATCGTCACCGAGGACAATCCGCCGTTGAAGCCCTATGACCAGGACGCCTGGGCGCAGTTGCCGGACTCCTCGACGGGTCCGCTGGAGCCGTCACTCCAGATTCTGCGGGGGCTGCACGCGCGCTGGGCTCAGTTCTTCCGCTCGCTGCCGGAAGAGGCGTGGACGCGCTCCGGCTTTCATCCCGACAACGGCCCGATGACGCTGGAGGCCATTCTGGCAGGCTACGCCGCGCACGGGCAGCGCCATTTGGAGCACATTCAGGCCGGATTGGCAGGCTGAATCTTCAGCTCCGCAACATGCCCACGATGGCGTTGACGAAGATGGCGCCCATGCCGGCGGGGATCATCACCTTCCAGCCGATGTTCATGAGCTGGTCGTAGCGGTAGCGCGGGAACGTGCCGCGGAACCAGATAAAGATGTACATGACCAGGAAGAGCTTCAGGAAAAACCAAAAGACCGGTGACGATGCCGCGTTCACAGCCGGGATCATGAAGATGGCGGCCACCAGCAGCAACACGAGGCCGACGCCGGCCATGCCGATGGCGTAGCCCCGGATGGGCTGGCGCTTGACCAGCATCAGGCAGCCGAGGCCGCCGCCGCCGAAGACGAGGAGGGGCGCGCCGTAGTTCAGGGGGAGGGCCAGCCAGGCAACACTAGGGAAGGGCCGCAGCCAGCCGCCCCAGAAGAGCGTGATCATGACGGCGCCGACGGCGTACATGTTGACATATTCCGACAGCATGTAGACGCCCCAGCGGAAGCCGCTGTATTCGGTGTGGAAGCCGGCTACGAGCTCGCGTTCGGCCTCGGGCAGATCAAACGGCGCGCGATTGGTTTCCGCCACCGAGCTGATGAAGTAGATCATCATCGGGACAATCATCAGCCCGAAATTGTCGAAGACGAACCAAATGCCGCGGTCGGCCTGCGCCTGGACGATGCCGCCGAGGGAGAGGGTGCCGGCGCTCATCACGCCGCAAATCAGCGCCAGGCCAATGGCGACTTCGTAGCTGATCAACTGCGCCGAAGAGCGCAGGCCGCCGAGCAGCGAGTAGTGGGAGTTGGACGACCAGCCGCCCAGAATGATGCCCAGGATGCCCATTGCGGACATGGCCGAGATCACCAGCAGGCCGACGTTCACATCAGCGACGTGGATGGAGCCGGAAAAAGGCACCACCGCCAGGCACGTAAGCGCGGTGAAGAACGAAATGACGGGCGCGAAGCGGAACAGCCAGGGATTGGAGTCCGTGGGGATGATGTCTTCCTTGAGCAGGAGCTTGACGGCGTCGGCCAGGGTCTGGAGGACTCCGTTGGGGCCGACGCGCATGGGGCCCAGGCGGGATTGCATATCGGCCAGGACCTTGCGCTCCAGCAGCACGGTGAAAGCGACGGCGAGAGGGGCCATGGCAACCAGCAGCGCGCCGGTCACCAGCGGGATGAACCAGGGTTGAGAAAAGACCGTTTCCATTGTGTTCAGAGGCCTCCTAGCGCGAGATGCTCAACTGCGCCAGGCGCAGGAACGGCTCCGGATACATGCCGAGCACCAGTGTCATGACGCCGGTGATGCCGAGCCCCACTTTCAGGCCGAAGCTGGTAGAGAGAGCGGGCGTCTCCTGTTCCTCGGTATCGACGAAGACAGCACGGATCAGACGGAAGTAGTAGTACACCGAGACGGCCACGAAGAGCGCGGCGAAGATCGCCAGATTGTAGTGGCCGGTTTCAATCAGCGAAAGGAAGATGTAGTACTTGCCGAAGAAACCGCCGGTGGGCGGGATACCGGCCAGCGAGACGAGGAAGATCAGCATGGCGATGCCGTAGCCGGGGGCCTTCTTCATGAGGCCGTTGAGGTCATTGATGTCATCGCCAGCCAAGCCTTTGCGGGTCAACGCGGTGAGAACCGAGAATGCCCCCAGGGTCATGAACGTGTAGACCAGCAAATAGATCAGCACGCCCTTGATGCCGGTGGGGTTACCCGCCACGATGCCGAGCAGGATGTAGCCGGCGTGATTGATGCCGCTATAGGCGAGCAGGCGCTTGGTGTTGGTCTGCGTCACGGCGGCCAAGTTGCCGATGATGATGGAAAGCACCGCTGCGGCCACCAGGATGGGCTCCCACGAGACGCGCGCGGGCCCTAGGGGGCCAACCATCAGTCGCAGTAGCAACGCGAAGGAGGCGGCCTTGGAGCCCACGGCGAGGAACGCCGTGACGGCCGTGGGCGCGCCTTCGTAGGCGTCAGGTGCCCACATGTGGAACGGGGCGGCCGAGATCTTAAACAAAAGGCCGACGGCTGTGGTGCCGAGAGCCATCAGGAGAATCGGATCGCCGGCGTCGCGCGAGGCGGCCATGCGGCCGATATCGGCCAGCTTGGTGGAACCGGCCAGGCCATACAGCAGCGAAAAGCCATAGGCGAGGAAACCCGAAGACAGCCCGCCCAGCAGCAGGTACTTCAGCGCCGCTTCGTTGCTGCGCTTGTCGCTGCGCAGGAAGCCCACCAGTACGTAGAACGTGACGGCCATGGTCTCCAGGCCAATGAAGATGGCCACCAGTTCGTAGCCGCTGGCGAGGAAGAACATGCCGGTTTGGGCCAGCATCAGCAGCCCGTAGTACTCTCCGTGGTGCTCCTCGCTGACCTCCATGTACTTGTAGGACATGAGGCCGACAATCAGCGTGGTGGCGAGGAAAATCCAGTGGAAGAAGAGACTGTAGTGATCGACGATGAGCGCACCGTTGAAGGCCGTCAGCTCGCCGCCATGGGTGGAGAGAAAATCGTACTGCCGCCAGTAGGCGGCCCCGGCAAAGACCTCGCCGAGAACCAGGAACAGGAGGAGCCAGCGGCGTTGTTTGGGATCGGGAAAGACCCAGAAATCAAACAGCAGCGTGGCGCAGCCGAACAGGGCCAGCAGGAGGGCGGGCAGGAGTACGAAGTGGTCCGTAGCGGTGTAATAGACGCTCATCGGATGGCGGCCTCCGTGTTGGCGGTCTGGTGGACCCGGTGAACAATCTGCTGCACCGGTTTCTCCAGAATGTCGAAGTAAGGTTTCGGATAGACGCCGATACTGATGGCCCACAGGATCAGCGGCAGGAAGACCGCCCATTCGCGCCAGTTCAGATCGGGCAAGCCTATGTTCTTTTCATTGGTGACTTCGCCCAGCATCGTGCGCTGGTAGAGCCACAGCAAATACGCCGCGCCGAAGATGATGCCGAGCACCGCCCAGGCCGCCCATATTTTGTTGGCGTCGAAGGCGCCCTGGAGGATGGTGAACTCGCCGACGAAGCCGTTCAGCAGCGGCAGGCCGGCGCTGGACAGCATCGCGATAGCGAAGACGATGGCGTAGTTCGGCATGACGTGGGCCAGACCGCCGTACTCGCTGATCAAGCGCGTGTGGCGGCGCTCGTAGATGACGCCGACGACCAGGAAGAGCATGCCGGTGGAGATGCCGTGGTTGATCTGCTGGATCACCGAGCCTGCAATGCCGGCCTGGTTCAGCGCAAAGATGCCGAGCGTGCAAAAGCCCAGGTGGCTCACCGACGAGTACGCCACCAGCTTCTTCCAATCCTTCTGCATCAGTGAGACAAACGCGCCGTAGAGGATGCCGATGATGGAGAGCGTGGCGAGCACGGTGACGATGGTGTGATCGGAGCTGGCCTTGGGCAGCAGCGGCAGGGAGAATCGGAGGAACCCGTAAGTGCCCATCTTCAGCAGCACGGCGGCCAGGATAACGGAGCCGGCCGTGGGCGCCTCCGTATGGGCGTCGGGCAGCCAGGTGTGGAATGGGAACATCGGTACCTTCACCGCGAAGCCCAGGAAGAAGGCCCAGAATACCCACTGCTGCAGGCCGAGCGGCATGTTGAGTTTCATCAGCTCAGAGATCTCAAACGTGTAACGCCCGGTTTGCCCGAAATAGACGAAGTAAAGCGTGAGGATGCCCAACAGCATCATGACGCCGCCGGCCAGCGTGTAGAGGAAGAATTTGATGGCGGCATAGAGCTTGCGGGGGCCGCCCCACACACCGATGATGAAGTACATCGGCACCAGCACCATCTCCCAGAAGACGTAGAAGAGCAGGAAATCCATCGAAATGAACACGCCGATCATGCCTGTCTGCTGGATCAGGAACATGGCGTAGTATTCTTTCTCGCGGTACTTGACGGAGTCCCACGAGGAGAATATGGCCAGGAAGCCCATGACGGTGGTGAGCATCACCATCAGCACGCTGATGCCGTCCACGCCAATGAGATATTGCACGCCGAGCGAGGGGATCCACTCCATGCGCTCGACGAACTGCATGCCGCCGTTGTTGCGGTCAAAGTTCACAATCAGCGGGATGGAGACCAGCAATCCGGCGGCGGCCGAGATGTTGGCCCAGAGCCGCACCAGCGTCTTCTGGGAGCGGGGCAGGAACATCAGCACCAGGACGCCGAGTAGCGGGGTGAAGAGGATGATTGAGAGAAGGTGTCCTTGCATGGTGTTACTCCTCTACCGTCCCCACCAGAAATAGCCGAAGATGCCAAGCACCCCGGCGACAAAGACCAGAGCGTAGGATTGCAGGAATCCCGTCTGCAGGAAGCGCACCGGGAAGCTCAGCGCGCGCACACTGAAAGCGGTGAGGTTCACGATGCCATCCACGATCCACGTGTCGTACCACATGGAGATGCGCGAAACCATGCGCGTGAGCCAGGCCGTGCCGTTCACGCCGCCGTCGATGACATTGGTATCGAACTTCGCCATCAACGTGCCGCCGCCTTTGGAAAGGCCGTTGACGAAAAGGAAGTCGTACAGCTCATCCACGTACCACTTGTTCAGCAGCACCGGATAGAGGAAGCCCCCAGTGGGCCGGTCCGCGGCCTTCATCCGGAGGTAGATGTGACGAGCCAGGAATATGCCGGAGAGTGCCGCACCGATGGACAGGCCCATCAGCACCCATTCCATGGTCGTATCGTGATGCGCGGGCGCGCCGTGCCCGGTTGCCGCGTGGGCCACCTCCCTGCCGCTCTCAAACACCGGCGCCAGCCAGTGCTCCAGGCCCTGCATAAAGCCGTTCTCGCCGAAGACCTTGGGCATGCCGATCCAGCCCGCCACCACGGAACCGCCAGCCAGAACCATCAGCGGAACAGTCATGGACTTGGGCGATTCGTGGATGTGATGCTTGGTCTTCTCATCCATGCGCGGCTCGCCGAAGAAGGTCATGAACATTAACCGCCACATGTAGAAGGCCGTCATGAGCGCGGTCAGGAAGCCGGCCACCCAAAGCACTTTCGAACCCAGCGGCGAGGACCACGTCTGCCACAGGATCTCGTCTTTCGAGAAGAAGCCAGCCAGGCCGGGGATGCCGGCGATGGCGAGGGAGGCGATGAACATTGTCCCGAACGTGATGGGGATCTTGCTGCGCAGTCCGCCCATGTGGCGCATGTCCTGCTGGCCGCTCATGGCGTGGATCACGCTGCCCGCGCCGAGGAAGAGCAGAGCCTTGAAGAAGGCGTGGGTGTAGAGGTGGAAGATGCCCACCCAGTAGGCGCCGACACCGACCGCGAGAAACATATAGCCGAGCTGCGACACGGTGGAGTAGGCCAGCACCCGTTTGATGTCGTTCTGCACCAGGCCGATGGAGGCGGCGAAGATAGCCGTGGCTGCGCCAACGGCGGCAACGATGTGCGAGGTCTCCGGCGTGAGCGCAAACAGTGCATTGGAGCGGGCGCACATGTAGACTCCCGCGGTCACCATAGTGGCGGCGTGGATCAATGCGCTGACCGGCGTAGGGCCTTCCATGGCGTCCGGCAACCAGACATAAAGCGGGAGCTGCGCGCTCTTGCCGGTAGCGCCGATAAACAGCAGCAGGGCGGTGAGGCTGAGGATGCCGAACGTCGTCTCTTCCGGGCCGAAGCGCGCGGAGCGAAGCGCGTCCGTGACCTCGGTAAACCGCAGCGAGCCAGTCACCTGGAACAGGAAGAACATGCCCAGGATGAAGCCCGCATCGCCGATCCGATTGACGATGAACGCCTTCTTGCCCGCATCGCCGGCGCTCTTCTTGTTGAAGTAGAAACCGATCAGCAGGTAGGAGCAGAGACCGACACCTTCCCAACCGACAAACAGCAGCGGGTAGTTGTTGGCCAACACCAGCGTGAGCATAAAGAAGACGAACAGGTTGAGGTATCCGAAGAAGCGGTAGTAGCCACCGTGGCGCGGGCCGTGCTCGTGCGCCATGTAGCCGGTGGCGTAGACGTGGATGAGAAAACCGATACCGGTGACCACCAGGATCATCACGCTGGAGAGCGGGTCGAGGAGATAGCCGAAATCGGCGTGCAGTTGCGGCAGCCAGGTGAATAGGACTACCTGATGCGTGCGCTCCTTGAGGCCAGCGAGTTGGATCACCGCGCCGAGAGAGAGGATGAACGACGCCAGCACGGACCCTGGGCAGATGATGCTGACCACGGCCTTGGAGAGTTTGCGGCCGAACAGCAGCATGATAGCCGCGCCGCACAGCGGCATGATCGGGATGAGCCAGATGAGATCGAGAAAGTTCATCGTGCCGGCGCCTCCTACCACTTCAGCAGGTCGATTTCGTCGACCAGCACCGTTTCCTTATTGCGGAACAGGGCGATGAGGATGCCCAATCCGACCGCCGCCTCGGCCACCGCTACCACGATGATGAAGATCGCGAAGATCTGCCCGTTGACCTGTTGCAGGTGGTGACTGAACGCCACCAGGTTCAGATTGACCGCGTTGAGGATCAGTTCGATGGACATCATGATGACAACCACGTTGCGGCGCAGCAGCACGCCCACTGTGCCAATGAGCAGCAGCATGGCGCTCAGCACCAGATAGTGCTCGGTCGTGATGGGACTCAGCATCTTAGTCGATCCTCTTCTTGGCCATCATCACGCCCCCAACCACGGCCACCAGCAGCAGCAGCGAGGCCACCTCAAACGGCACCAGATACTCACGGAACAGAACCATCGACAGGGTCTCCACATTGCCGGCGCCAGGCACGGCCGGCAACGCGGCTTCCAGTTTCAGTGCGCCCATGCCGCGGTGGAGGAAAGTGGCGAAGACCGCGCCGGTGCCAATCAGGCAGGCCGCCGCGGCCAGCCAGTGCCGGTGGTACTGCCGCTCTTTCGCCGCGCCGTCCAGGTTGACCAGCATGATGACGAACAGGAACAGCACCATCACGCCGCCGATGTAGAGCATGATCTGGACGACGAAGAGAAACTCCGCCTTCTGGAGGAGATACAGGCCCGCGATGCCGGCCAGTGACGCAATCAGTGCGATGGCGCAGTGGATGGCGTTCCTCAGCGTCACGGTCAGGATGGCGCCAATCACGGTGAGCGCCGCGAAGGCATAGAAAAACGCAATGTCTATCATGGGCAAATTTCGGGTGTGAGCCACACCCGCTCCCTCACGGCCGCGGCCGTGTTCTTAGAAGCGATACTTCGTGGGCTGGATGCCCTCTTCGAGGATCTGCCGGTCAAAGATCGCACCTTCCCGCGAGTAACTCGCCAATTCAAAATCCTGAGTCAATTCCAGCGCGTCCACCGGGCAGGCATCTTCGCAGAGCCCGCAGAACATGCAGCGCGAAGTGTCGTAGGTGAACGTGACCAGATCCTTGCGCTTGGTCTCCGGGTTGCGCACCCAGCCGACGATAATGAGATTCTCCGGGCAGGCGATGGCGCATAGATCGCAGGAAATACAAAGTGTCTGGCCGTTTTCCGGATTGATGTTCAGCCGTGGCGCGCCGCGATAGCGCTCGGCGATCTTGGGGCGCTGCTCGGGGTACTGTTCGGTGACGATGTTCTTGGGATGCTGGGTACGAAACGTGACCCAGAGACCCTGGAACAGGTCCACGAGAAAAATGGTTCTCAGCAGTCTGTTCATCTAGCGATCGACCTCCCCCAGCACGATGTCGATGGTTCCGATAATGGCGACCAGATCGGCCACCAGCGAACCCCGGGCCATCTTGTCCAGCGACTGCAAATTCACAAATGACGGCGCACGCACGCGCACACGGTACGGCTGCGTCGTGCCGTCGCTGATGATGTAGTAGCCCAGTTCACCCTTCGGCGCTTCAATGGATACGTACACCTCGCCGACGGGCGGTTTGATAATCTTCGGCACCTTGGCCATGATCGGCCCTTCCGGAATCGCAGCCACGGCCTGCCGGATGATGCGGACGCTCTGGCGCATCTCGGCCATGCGCACCATGTACCGGTCATAGGTGTCGCCGTTCGCGCGGATGGGCACCTCGAAATCGTACTTCTCGTAGCCGGAGTA
>JBBQLF010000061.1:0-12930 GCA_038327695.1 Bryobacterales bacterium | reverse complement strand
CACGGCGTGTCTCCGCTGGTTCGGGAGCAAGCCAGAGAGCAGAACCTCGATGTGATTGACGCCACTTGCCCCCTGGTGACCAAAGTCCACCTGGAGGCCGTGAAGTTCGCGCGCATGGGCTATTCCATCCTGCTCATCGGACACAAAGTCCATGAGGAGATTGAGGGCACCTTTGGAGAGGCGCCGGACAACACCTTCATCGTGCAGACCGAGGAAGACGCCGAGGCGGTGCAGGTCCCGGACCCAACGAAGGTCTGTTTCCTCACCCAGACGACGCTCAGCCTGGACGAGACGCGCGGCATCATCGGGATTCTCACCCGCCGCTTCCCGCAGATTGCCGGGCCGAAGTCCCAGGACATCTGTTACGCCACGGAGAACCGGCAGATGGCCGTCAAGGCGGTTTCGCCGCTGTGCCAGTTGCTGCTGGTGGTCGGCTCGCAGAACAGTTCCAACTCGCGCCGCCTGGTGGAGGTTTGCGAAAAGACCGGTGTGCCGGCCTACCTGCTGGACGACAAGTCGTTCCTGAAAGAGGAGTGGTTCCCTGGCGTGGATACCATTTCGGTGACGGCCGGGGCCTCGGCTCCGGAAAACCTGGTGACGGAACTGATCCAGGCCCTGCGGGATCGCGGCTATGACAAGGTAGAGGAAGTGGACATCGTCGACGAGGATGTGAGGTTCAGCTTGCCGCAGGAACTGCAGGGCGGTCCTGTGAGGCTGACAACGATCGCCACTCTATGAGCGCTGGCCTTCAACTCGTGGAAGAGGCCATCCTTGCCTCAGGCGCAGTGTCCATGCGCAAGGCCGTAGACTACCTGCTGTCTCTCAGGAAGGAGGAAGGCTACTGGTGGGGTGACCTGACCGCCGATTCGACGCTCGAATCGGACTGGCTGCTGCTGCTGCTATGGCTCCACCCCCCTGGCCTGGACGGGCGCTGGGTACCCCCGGATCCGGACAAAGTAGCCCGCGCGGTGCAGGCCATCCTGGCCAAGCAGAATGCCGACGGCGGCTTTCACATCTTCGCCGATGGCTCTTCAGACCTCAGCGCCAGCGTCAAGGCCTATTTTGCCCTCAAACTGGCGGGGCTCGCCGTGAACGATCCGCGCCTGGCCCGGCTGCGCGAACTGATTCTGTCCATGGGCGGCATCCAGTCCGCCAACAGCTACGTCAAGATCAACATGGCACTGTTCGGGCTCTATCCGCGCGAGCACGTGCCCAGCGTGCCGCCGGAGATCATGCTCCAGCCGGGCAATGCGCTCTATGAGATGTCGTCCTGGACGCGGGCCATCGTCATCCCCTTGTCCATCGTGCAGGCGGCCACTACCGGCGCGCCGCGCCCGGTGCCGGCCGGGTTCACCTTGCAGGAGCTGTTCCGGGCGGACCTGCCGGTCTCGTTCCACCAGACCGGCCAGTGGGTATGCTGGAAAAGCGTCTTCCTGCTGGGAGACAAGGTGGTCAAGTGGTGGGAACGCAGAGGCCTGTCGGCGTCCCTCCGGGCCAAGGCCATCGGCCGCGCCAAAGAGTGGATTCTGGAACGTCTTTGTCACTCAGACGGCCTGGCCGCCATCTATCCCAGTATGGAGTACGCCATTATGGCGCTGGATGTGCTCGGATACAGTGCGGACAGCCCGGAGCGTAGGGAAGCCCAGAAGCAGTTTGACGCGCTATTGGTCGACGAGGGCGGCCGCTTCTTCTTCCAGCCCTGTTTTTCGCCGGTGTGGGACACCGCCATCGCCGCCCATGCCGTAGGCGAGACCGGACTCGCACCGGCTGCCGCCTTGCGCCCGGCCGGCGACTGGCTGCTGACCAAGGAAGTACGGCGCCGCGGCGACTGGTCCGTCAAACGGCCCAACACCGAACCCTCCGGCTGGTACTTCGAGTTCGCCAACGAGTTCTATCCCGATATCGACGACACCGCCATGGTGCTGCTGGCCCTGCGCCACACCCACTCCTCGGACGAAACCGCCTATGACGGCACTCTGCGCCGCGCCGTCAACTGGCTGCTGGCCATGCAATCGAAAGACGGCGGCTGGGCGGCCTTTGACGTGGATAACGATTGGGAAGTGCTGCGCGACGTGCCTTTCGCGGACCACAACGCGATGCTGGATCCCACCTGTCCGGACATCACCGGACGCGTGCTGGAAGCGCTCTGCCTGTGCGGCGTGGATCACCAATCCACGGCGGTGCGCAATGGCGTGGCCTACCTGCGCAAGACCCAGGAGGCCGACGGAAGCTGGTACGGCCGCTGGGGCGTGAACTACGTTTACGGAACATTTCTGGCCTTGCGCGGCCTGCGCGCCGCCGGCTTTGATGACCGGGAAGCGGAAGTCCTCCGCGGCGGCGAGTGGCTGCGTTCGGTGCAGAACGCCGATGGCGGCTGGGGTGAGAGTTGCGAGAGTTACGCCAGGCAGACCTTTGTGGAGGCGCCGAGCACGGCGTCGCAAACTGCCTGGGCGGTCCTCGGCCTGCTGGCTGGCGGAGACACCACCAGTGAGAGCGTCTTGCGCGGCGTCGAGTATCTGGTCAAAACCCAGCGCGCCGATGGCGGTTGGGATGAGCGTCTGGCGACGGGGACCGGATTCCCCCGCGTGTTCTACCTGACGTATCACCTCTACCGGCAGTCGTTCCCAACCCTGGCGCTGGCTGAGTTTATGAAACTGAAGAGCGGTAAGAGAGAGGCGAACGGATGAGATTTCCGCTTTCGATGACAGCCGGCATGGCCGGCTACATTGCCAAGAACAAGATGTTCCCCAAGCAGGCGTGGCAGGAGAACCGCGCCGCTGAACCGGACCCCAACAATCCGTTCCACATTATGCAATCGACGTCCGGCGCCAAGAAATCGACGCCGCACCCGATGATCAACAAGCGCTTCCCCATCGTGCTGATGCTGGAACCGCTCCATGCCTGCAATCTGACCTGCACCGGCTGCGGGCGCATTCGCGAGTACGAGACCTCCATCACGGACCAGTTGCCGCTGGAGCAGTGCCTGCGCGCCATCGACGAATGCGGCGCGCCCATTGTGGCCATCGCCGGCGGCGAGCCGTTCCTGTACAAGGACCTCGTCGCGCTCACCAACCAGACCCTCCAGCGCGGCAAGCACATCTATCTCTGCACCAACGGCATGTTCCTGCGCAAGCGGGCCAAGGAGTTTACGCCCAGCCCGCGGTTCTTCTTCAACGTCCATCTGGATGGCATGGAGGCCAACCATGATCTGGCGGTGGAGCGGCCCGGCGTATTCAAAGAGGCCGTGGAGGGCATCAAAGCCGCCAAGGCCCTCGGCTTCAAGGTCTGCACCAACACGACGGTCTACCAGGAGACCGACATGAACGAGATCGCCGAGCTGTTTGCCTTCCTCAAAACGCTCGGCGTGGACGGCCACCAGATCGCGCCCGCCTATGGCTACGCGGCCGTGAATGACCGCGAGATCTTCCTCACCCGCGACGAGATCGTGGCCAAGTTCGCCGGCATCGACAAGCTGGCGGAGCGCTTCCCCATCAACAATTCGCCGCTTTATCTGGACTTCCTGCGGGGCGACCGCGAACTGCCTTGCACAGCCTGGGGCAACCCCACCTACAACACCAAGGGGTGGAAGGGCCCCTGCTACCTGATCACCGACGCCCACCATGAGACGTTTGAAGATCTCATGACGCGCACCCCGTGGGAGAGCTACGGCGCCGGCAACGACCCGCGCTGCGAGCACTGCATGGTGCACTGCGGCTATGAAGCCTCGGCCGCCTTCGGCATCAACGGACGCCCGGGCGACAATCTCAAGCTTTTGAAGTGGGCGATGAGATAAAGCGATGGATTGCGGCCCAAGTGGAAGGGCGCTGTGAAACCGGCGCTGGTGACCGGCGCCTCCGGTTTTCTCGGCTGGCACGTGGCTCAAGTTCTCAGCCAGCGGGGCCTCCGCGTCCGCGCTCTGGCGCGCAGGCCGGAATCGGTGCGTTCGCTCGACGCCGAAGTGGTGCCGGGTGACCTGCGGGACGCCGCGTCTCTGGAGCGGGCCGTCACCGGCTGCTCGCTGGTCTTCCACGTGGCGGCGGACTACCGCTTGTGGGTGCGCCATCCCGATGAGATGTATGACGCCAACGTGGGCGGCACACGCGCGCTGCTGGCCGCCTCCGAACGCGCCGGGGTGGAGCGGTTCGTCTATACCAGCACGGTGGGTTGCGTCGGATTCGTGGAGGGCGGCCTCGGCGACGAGTCCACACCGGTGAGCCTGGCCGCGATGACCGGCCACTACAAGCGCTCCAAGTTCCTGGCCGAGAAGGAAGCGCTCCGCGCCGCCGCCGCCGGCTTCCCCGTGGTCATCGTCAATCCCACCGCGCCGGTGGGCGACCATGACGTCAAGCCGACCCCCACCGGCCAGACCATCGTCGATTTTCTGAAAGGCAGGATGCCCGCCTTCGTCGACACAGGCCTCAACGTCGTGGACGCCCGCGAGACCGCCGAAGGCCACTGGCTCGCGTGCGAGAAGGGCCGCGTGGGCGAGCGTTACATCCTCGGCTGCGACAATCTCACGCTCGAACAGATCCTCGGCAAACTGGCCCGCCTCAGCGGCAAACCGGCGCCCCGCATTCGGCTGCCCTGGGTGGTGGCCCTGCTGGCCGGTGCCGTCTCCACCGGGCTGGCCGCTATCACCGGGCGGCCGCCCCGGGTACCGCTGGATGCCGTGCGCATGGCCCGCAAGAAGATGTGGGTCAGTTCCGCCAAGGCGCAGCGGGAACTCGGTTTCTCGCCGTCCGGTGCTGATCTGGCGCTGGGCAACGCCATACGATGGTTTGAGGCCAATGGCTACTGCTGATTCCAATTCGATCCTGGCCGTCGCCGCCGAATCGGGGGTGCCGCTGGATGCCGTGCGCATGGCCCGCAAGAAGATGTGGGTCAGTTGCGCCAAAGCGCAGCGGGAACTCGGTTTCTCGCCGTCCGGTGCTGATCTGGCGCTGGGCAACGCCGTACGATGGTTTGAGGCCAATGGGTACTGCTGATTCCAATTCGATCCTGGCCGTCGCCGCCGAATCGCGGGAATTCGCGGGCCTGCTGCGCCATGCCACCGAGGTGGTGCCGCTGAACTGGCCGCTGAGCTTCGCCCGCCGGGCCATTATCGCCGGGCGGCGCTGGGTGCTGGCGGCCAATGGCCCGGGGGCCGGACTGGCCCACCAGGCCGCCTGGACCGCTTGCGGCATGGCGGCCGTGCGGGCTGTGGTCTCCACCGGCTATTGTGGCGCCCTGGATCCCAAACTTGCGTTGGGCGATATCTTCGCCGCCACCGCCGTGCGTTGTGGCCCGGGGCCCGGCGTCTACCCGGCCTTGCCTGTGGAAGCGCCCAATCAGGGTCTCTTGTGCAGCCTGGACCGCGTCGCCGTCACCCAGGCCGAAAAGGCCGCCCTGTTTGCATCCGGCGGATCCGCCGTCGAGATGGAGGCCGGCGCCGTGGCGGCTGTGGCGGGCGCCATGGGGCTGCCTTTCTTCTGTGTCCGCGTGGTCAGCGATACGGCCGGTGAGGAGTTGCCGCTGGACTTCAACCGCTATCGCGACAAGGCCGGCCGCTTCTCGCGCGCAGGTATCGCCGTTGCCGCCCTGCTCCGGCCCTGGCGCATTCCGGCTTTGGTCCGTTTCGACCGGACCAGCCGCCGCGCATCCATTCGTTTAGGAGACTTCCTTGCCGATTGCCGATTCTAACCTCAACGGGTCCATGATGGCGGCCGTCTACATTGGCAACGGTCAGCTTCGCGTCCAGTCCGTGCCGGTGCCGGAGATCGGACCCGGGGAGTTGCTCGTGCGCGTGGAAGCGTGCGGCATCTGCCACACGGATCTGAAAAAGGTGGAGCATGACCTCCTGCCCGCGCCCCGCATTTACGGCCACGAATCGGCCGGCGTGGTGGCGGCAGTGGGCGAAGGCGTGACGAAGTACAAGGCCGGCGACCGCGTGATCGCGTTTCACCACATCCCCTGCGGCAGTTGTTTCTACTGCGACCGGAAGTTCTATGCCCAGTGTGAAACCTACAAACGGGTGGGCATCACCGCCGGTTATGCGCCCGCCGGCGGTGGATTCTCGCAGTACATCCGCATCATGGACTGGATCGTGGACCGCGGCGTGGAATTGATCCCCGACGGCGTTCCGTTTGAGGTGGCGAGCCTGGTGGAGCCCGCCAATACCTGCCTGAAGGCCGTGGTGGAAGCCGCCCCGCAGCCCGGCGATGTGGTGCTGGTGCAGGGCCAGGGGCCCATCGGCCTGATGTTCACCATGATGCTTAAGCGCCTGGGCGTCACCGTGGTGGCCACCGACACCATGGCCGAACGGCGCGCGCAAGCCACCCGGTTTGGCGCAGTCCAGGCGTGGGATCCGCGCCACGTGGATGTAGCCGCCGCCTGCCGGGCGATCAGCGCCGGCCGCGGCGTGGATCAGGTCTTTGTGGCGGCGCCGGTGAAAGGGATTGTGGGGGAGGCTATCGCTGCGTCCCGTCCAGGAGCTAAAATAGTTCTATTCGCGCAAACATCGGATACGGAAAGAATCGAACTGTCCGGTGCCGACATCTGCAAGTTGGAGCGGACGCTGTTGGGGTGTTACAGCGCGTCTGTGGATCTGCAGGCAGAGTCGGCGCGTCTTGTATTTAGTGGGGAGATTCCAGTGGGAGAGTTGGTTACTCATCGGTTGCCGCTGACGGAGATCAGCCAAGGCATTGACCTGGCGTTGCATCCCGACGGCGAATCCCTCAAAATAGTGGTTCAGCCACAGAGGTTGTTTTAAGTGAACAAGCAGATGATGGCCGCCGTGCTCTATGGACGCGAACAGGTCCGTGTTGAGAACGTGTCCATTCCAAAGATTGAAAAGGGTGACATCCTGGTCCGGGTGCGTGCCGCACTGACTTGCGGCACGGACGTGAAGGTGTTCCGCCGGGGTTATCACGCTAAGATGATTGTCCCGCCGGCCCTGTTCGGGCACGAACTGGCAGGCGACATCGTGGGTATCGGCGAGCATGTGGAGGGCTTCCATGTCGGCCAGCGCGTGGTGGCGGCCAACTCAGCGCCCTGCCTGAACTGTTTCTACTGCCGCAAGGGTCTGGAGAATCTCTGCGAGGACCTGCTGTTCAACAACGGCGCCTACGCCGAGTTCATCCGCATTCCGGCCCGCATCGTCCAACGCAACCTGTATGAGATTCCCGGCCATTTGAGCTACATGGATGCGGCGCTGATCGAACCCCTCGCCTGTGTGCTGAAGGGCTTGGAAGAGACCCATGTCCGGCCGGGTGACAACGTGGTTGTGGTGGGCCAGGGGCCCATCGGGCTGATGTTCGTGCGGTTGGCCAAGGTTTACGGCGCGCGCGTGATCGCGCTCGGCAGGCGCACTTCGCAACTGGACCGCGCCCTCCGCATGGGCGCGCACGACGCTCTGCTGAACACCGATCCGGACGACGTCATCCGGCAGGTGCGTGGCCTCACCGGGGGCTATGGCGCAGACGCGGTGATTGAAGCGGTGGGCCTGCCCGATACCTGGGAGCTCGCCGTCAAGCTGCTGCGGCGCGGCGGCACGGTGCAGTTTTTCGGCGGCTGCCCCAGCGACACCCGCATCACCATGGAGACCCAGACGCTGCACTACAGCGAGATCAAGTGCGTGGCCAGTTTCCACCACACGCCATCCTACATCCGCAAGGCGCTGGACATTGTCAGCCGCGGCGACGTCACCTCGCGCGATTTCGTCAACCGCGAGGAGCCGCTCGCCAACCTGATCGACGTGATGCGCCACCTCATGAGCCACAACGGCCACATGAAAACGGCCATCATTCCTTAGCCAGACAAGCCGGCGGCGTCTTTCGCGTGCATCTCCAACCCGTTGAGTTTCTACGATCCCAGCAGGCCATGGCACAAGCCTGGCCGCTGGATCAGGCTCTGGCCTACACCCGCTGGCTGGCCACCCACCACTACGAAAACTTCCATGTCGTCAGCGCGCTGCTGCCGCGGCGCCTCCATCAGGATTTCTACAACGTCTATTCCTTTTGCCGCTGGTCCGACGATCTGGGCGATGAGATTAGCGACACCGCCGAAAGCCTCCGCCTGCTCCAATGGTGGCGCGGCGAACTCCACGCGCTCTATGCCGGCGCTGCGCCCACCCACCCCGTCTTCATCGCGCTGGCCGGCTCCATCGCGCGGCACCATCTGCCCATGGCGCCGTTTGACGATCTGATCACCGCCTTTGTCCAGGATCAGACCGTCACCCGCTATGCGGACTGGGCCGGCGTTCTGGGCTACTGCCGGAACTCCGCCAACCCAGTCGGCCGCCTCGTGCTGCTGCTCTGCGGCTACAGAGATGAAGAGCGCTTCCGCCTCTCCGACGCCACCTGCACGGCCCTGCAACTGGCCAACTTCTGGCAGGACGTCAGCGTGGATCTGCGCAAAGACCGCGTCTACCTGCCGCTCCATCTGTTTGAGCGCCACGGCTACACCCTGGCCGAACTCCAAGCCGGCCACTGCACCCCAGCCTTCCGCGCCGTGATGGCCGAGGCGGTGGACTACGCGCAACGGTTGTTCGACGAGGGCCTGCCGCTGGTGGCCCTGCTGGACCGCCGCCTGGGTCTCGATATCGATCTCTTCAGCCGCGGCGGCCTCAAGGTGCTGGCCAAAATCCGCGCGCAGAACTACGACGTGCTGCGGGCCCGCCCGGCCGTCACCAAGTCTGAGCGCCTCGGCCTGCTGCTGGCCAGCCTGGTGCGCATGGCACGGCGGAGAACCGCATGACGCCCCTGGCCGCCTCCTACGCCCACTGCGTGGAGGTGGCGCGCGCCCGGGCCAAAAATTTCTACTACTCTTTCCTGGTCCTGCCGGAGGATAAGCGCCTGGCCATGTGCGCCGTCTACGCCTTCATGCGCGAGTGCGACGACTTAAGCGACGAAGCCGGCGCCACGCCGGAGCGCCTCGCCGCCTGGCGCGCCGATCTCGACTCCGCCCTGGCCGGCCGCCTCCCCGCCCACCCCGTCTGGCCCGCCTTTGCCGACGTCATGCGGCGCTACCGCATCCCGCCCCGCTATGCCCATGAGATGATCGACGGCGTCTCGTCTGATCTCCAGCCCCGCCACGTCGAAACCTTTGAGCAACTCTACCGCTACTGCTACCTGGTGGCCTCGGTGGTGGGCCTGACGACGATTCACATCTTCGGCTTCCGCGATGCCCGCGCGCCGCGCCTGGCCGAGCGCTGCGGCATCGCCTTTCAGCTCACCAACATCATCCGCGACGCCGGCGAAGACGCCCGCAACGGACGCCTCTATCTGCCCGCTGAGGATCTCGCCCGCTTCGGCGTCGCGCCGGAAGAGCTGCGCGCCGACAGGACGCCGGACCAAGTGCGGCGCCTGCTGGCGTTTCAGGGCGCCCGCGCGCGGACTTTTTATGACGAGGCGCGGCCGCTGATCGCCATGGTGGACGAAGACAGCCGGCCTGCCCTGTGGGCACTGATCGAGATCTACTCCGAACTCCTGCGGCGGATCCATGCTTCCGGCTACGACGTTCTGCCCGCCCGCATCCGCCTGACCACGGCGGAGAAACTCGGCCTGCTCGGCCGCGCCTGGGCCAGGCGGCTCCTGCCGTGAGCGGCTGGGCGGCGTGGCTGGGCATCAACCGCGCCACCCTCGCTGTCCTTATCGCCGTGGCCGGCCTCGGCTTGTCCGAGCAACTCTGGCGCGCCTTCCTCGCCGTCTACCTCAACATCCGCACTGGCGACGTGACGCGGGCGGCCGGATTTGTGGGCCTCTACGCCGCCCTGGCGGCCTTGATGGAGGGCTTTGGATACATTCTAGGGGGCACGTTCGCGCATCGCCTGGGACCCCGCCGGGCCCTCGCAATCGCCGCCCTGCCCATGGCCGTGGGCTTCGCGGTTTTGCTCAGTGCACGCCAGCCGTGGGCCATTGTGCTCGGCGCCTTGCTGCTCACCAACTGGGATCCTCTCTCGCTGCCGGCTACCTTTGCCGTGGTCGGCGCAGAGGTGCCACGCAACCGCCGCACCATCGCCTTCGCCATGCAGAGCGTCTGGAAGCGGCTGCCCAAGGTGATCGGCCCGCTCATCGGCGGCCTTGTCTTTGCCCTCGGCTACTGGGTCAATCTCGTCTCGGCCATTGCCGTCCTGGTGGTCGCCGTCGGCGCCCAGTGGGCGCTGATGGACCGCTGGCAGGCCCCTCCAGCAGGGCCGTTGTTGCCGGCGCGCGAGGTCCTGCGCCAGATCCCTCCAGAGTTGAAAGGCCTGCTCACGGCCGAGGTCCTCATCCGTTGGGGCGACAATTTTGTGCGCGACTTCGCCGCTCTCTACGTCGTGGGGGTCCTCGGGCGCAGCCCGGCCGAATATGGCGTGCTGGCCTCTCTGACGGCCTTCACCGCCCTGGTGATGTACATCCCCATGGGCAAGTGGATTGACCGCGCCGGCTCGGCCCGCCCCTTCATCGCGCTGACCTTCGCGATGTTCGCGCTGTTTCCCTTTGCCCTGGTGCTGCTGCCCAAGTCCGGCCTGCCGGTGATGCCGGCTCTGGTGGCCGTCTACGTCCTCAACGGGCTGCGCGAGATCGGCGAACCGGCGCGCAAGGCCGCCATCACCACCGGCTTGCCCCCGGAGATCCGGGCGCGCGCCGTGGGCCTCTATTGGGGCATCCGCTCGTTCTGCTTCTTCCCGGCGCCGCTGGTCTCCTGGTGGTTGTGGACTCAGGCCGGGCCGGAGGCGGCCTTTCTCAGCGGCGGCTGCATCGGCGTGGCCGGTCTGGCGTGGTTTCTGCTGCGCGTCCGGCTGCGCCCCTGAATCCAAACTGATCCGAAACGCATCCGTCCAATGCAACCATGGTGCACTCAACAACTCGACGGGGCTGGGTGCTGGCCGCGCCCGTCTGGCTCAGCGCGCAGACTCCTTTGAAACAACCGGACCGGGGCCCCGCGCTGGCGCCGGATCTGGTGAAGACGTTTGCCGGCGCGGCGCACGCCAATCTGGAGAAGACCAAAGAGATGCTCACCGGGACGCCCGCCCTCTTGAACGCCACCTGGGATTGGGGCGGCGGCGATTTCGAGACAGGCCTCGGCGGCGCTTCGCACATGGGCAACCATGAGATCGCCGAATTTCTGATCGGCCGGGGGGCCAGGGCTGGCATCTTTGCGGCGGCCATGCTCGGACAGGTCGAGATCGTCATGGCCCTGGTCAAGGCGTTTCCCGGCATTCAGAACAGCCTCGGTCCGCACAGGATCCCCTTGCTGGCGCACGCCCGGAGAGGGAAGGCGGAGACTGTGGTTGAATACTGGAAGGGCCTTGGCGCCTGAAGGGAAGACCGTCATGGGCGTTGTCGCAGACAAGCGGTTGGTCAACGGCGTGCTGATTCTGGATCTGGAAGGGCGCCTCACCATCGGCCCGGAAGTCGAAGCGTTGCGGGTCACGCTGCTGGCCGAGGTGGCGCGCGGCGAGCGCCGGTTGCTTCTCAACTGCGCCGCCCTCACTTACGTGGACAGCGCGGGCGTCGGCGAACTGGTTTCCGCCTATGCCTCCATAGTCCGCCGCGGCGGCGAGTTGAAACTGCTGCAACCGGGTGCGCGGCTGCGCGAGGTTCTGCAAATCACGCGGCTCGATACGCTGCTGCCCGTGTGCGAAAACGAAGAGGCCGCGGTGACGTCTTTCACCACGGACTCCTCGCTCAAAGCCAAACAAACGCTGCAAGGTTATTTGAAATAGCTACCAGGCGAGCTTCAGATTCGACGTCCACTTCTCGTCGGCCTTCATCATCTCTTCCCACGTCACTTCGCCACCCTTGTAGGCAGCGGTACGGCCGAGGATGCCGGTCAGGTTGCTCTTGACGGACTCCTCGTAGTTGTAGATGGGCGTGTGGTTCCGGATGGAGGCGATGAACGCCTTCACGTTGTCCACCGCGCCGCCCTTAAACGTATCGTCCTTCTCCGCGCCCATCCAGGGGTTCTTGCCGGCGATCCGCAGGGACCCGCCGTAGTGCGTATCGGCGGTGCCGTCGATGCCCACCACGCGCACGCACAGATCGCTGAACGCGCCGTTCAGCTGATGGGAGCTGAACGACGCCTGCACGCCGTTGGGGTAAGAGTACGTGATGGCGAAGTGGTCCCAGGCGTCGCCGGTATCGTTGGGCGTGCCGCGCCAATCGGAGCGGCCGCCCGCACCGTGGGCCTTCAGCGGAGCGCCCCCCAGGAACCAGTTAGCGATGTCGATCACGTGGATGTTCTGCTCCACGATAATGTCGCCGCTCAGCACGCGGTCTCCAAACCAGTTCGCCATCGTGCGCTCGCCCGGATCCATGCCCGGCGTGCCTTTGTCCTTCCACGGCCGGCCGGCGTAATAGAACACCTGCGCCAGCGCGGGCTTGCCGATGTCGCCCCGATGAATGCGCTTGGCCGCCTCCTGATAAACCTCCCGGGCGCGCGACTGGAAGTCCACCCAGTAGGTGAGCTTCTTCTCACGCGCGCGCTGCCCGCTGGCCAGAATGCTGCGGCAGCCGGGCACGTCCACCGCCAGCGGCTTGGCGCAGTAGACGTGCTTGCCGGCCTCCACGGCAATCCTGGCCTGCTCGGCGTGGAAGTAGGTGGGCGTCTCGATCACCACCGCGTCCACCTTCGATGCCGCCAGCCGCGCCGCCGCGTCGGGCCCGTGGTAGGAGCGCGCGCCGTCCACCTGGAACTTGGCGGCCGTCTCCGTCAGGTTCTTCTTGACCACATCGGCCAGCGCCACGATTTTGGCGCCGGTGTACTCCGGGAAAAACGGCCCAATCCAGTTGCCGCGTCCGCCGCAGCCGATCAGGCCCACCTCCACGGTCGAGTTCGCCTGGGAGCCAAACACCGTGGCCGGCTTCAGAATCAGCAGGCCCGCTCCGGCGCCTTTCAGAAAGTCCCTGCGTTCATTCATGGTGGTCTCCTATTTTGAACTCTCAGTGATGCGCCGCACAGCCTTGGGAT
>JBBQLF010000060.1:0-12946 GCA_038327695.1 Bryobacterales bacterium | reverse complement strand
TGCTGGGTTTCTATATTCTGCTTTGGTTTTTTTTTATTTGGACGGCCATCAGTATAGGCCGCAAACGCGACGTGCGCCAGACCCGGGGGGGGCGGGCGCTCGTCGCTGGCTGAACCAGACTGGACTACTTGTTTTCGATGCGCATCCCGTAGAAGGAGCGGTAGACGAACACGGTGGAGATCAGGAAGAACACGGCGGCCAGGATGTGAGACAGAGGCGAAGTGGGATCGGACTTGCGCATGGTCACGGCCAGCTCGACGGCCAGAAGGCCGAACAGCGTTGTGAACTTGATGATGGGGTTGAGGGCCACCGAGGAGGTGTCCTTGAAGGGGTCGCCGACGGTGTCGCCGATGACGCAGGCATCGTGCAGCGGAGTGCCCTTGGCCTTCAGTTCGGTCTCCACGATCTTCTTGGCATTATCCCAGGCGCCGCCGGCGTTGGCCATGAAGAAGGCCTGGAAGAGGCCGAACAGGGCGATGGAGATGAGATAGCCGATGAAGAAGTACTCTTCAAAGAAGGCGAACGAAATGGTGGAGAAGAACACGACGAGGAAGATGTTGAACATGCCCTTCTGTGCGTATTGGGTGCAGATTTCAACAACCTTCTTGGAGTCGTGGACAGAGGCCTTGGTGGAGGTATCGTCGAGGCGGATATTGTTCTTGATGAACTCGACCGCGCGATAGGCGCCGGTGGTGACGGCCTGGCAGGAAGCGCCGGTGAACCAGTAGATGACGGCGCCGCCGGCGATCAAGCCGAGCAGGAAGGGCGGATGGAGAATGGTGAGGAACTGAAGCAGTTCCGGCTTCAGGCCCTGGGTCAGCATCACGATGATGGAGAAGATCATGGTGGTGGCGCCGACCACGGCGGTGCCGATGAGAACAGGCTTGGCGGTTGCCTTGAAGGTGTTGCCGGCGCCATCGTTCTCTTCCAAGTGCTCCTTGGCGATTTCAAATTGCGGGACAAAGCCGAAGTCGCGCTTGATCTCCGCTTCGATTCCGGGCAGTGACTCGATGGTGGAGAGCTCATAGACGGACTGGGCGTTGTCAGTCACGGGGCCGTAGGAGTCCACCGCGATGGTGACCGGGCCCATGCCGAGGAAGCCGAAGGCGACAAGGCCGAAGGCGAAGACGGCGGGGGCGATCATCAGCGCGCCGATGCCCATCATGGAGACGTAGTAGGCGATGCCCATGAGGAAGATCATGGCGAAGCCGAGCCAGTAGGCGGAGAAGTTGCCGGCGATGAGGCCGGACAGGATATTGAGCGAGGCGCCGCCTTCGCGCGAGGCGGTTACGACTTCGCGGACGTGGCGGGATTCGGTGGAGGTGAAGACCTTCACGAACTCAGGGATGATGGCCCCAGCCAGCGTGCCGCAGGTGATGATGGTGGAGAGTTTCCACCAGAGTTCCGTGTCGCCGCCGAGTTCCGGCACTATGAAGTAGCTGGCGACGTAGGTGATGACGACGGAGAGGATGGAGGTGAGCCACACCAGGTTGGTGAGCGGCTTCTCGTAGTTGAACTTCTTGGCGTTGCCGTACTTTGCCTTGGCGAAGGCGTGGTTGATGAAGTAGCTGACGGCAGAGGCGATCACCATCATGACGCGCATGACGAAGAGCCAAACCAGGAGCTGCACCTTGACCTTGGGGTCATGGACGGCGAGAAGGACGAAGCTGATGAGCGCGACGCCAGTGACGCCGTAGGTCTCGAAGCCGTCGGCGGAGGGCCCGACGGAGTCGCCCGCGTTGTCGCCGGTGCAATCGGCGATGACGCCGGGGTTGCGGGGGTCGTCTTCCTTGATCTTGAAAACGATCTTCATGAGGTCGGCGCCGATGTCGGCGATCTTGGTGAAGATGCCGCCGGCCACGCGGAGAGCGGCCGCGCCGAGCGATTCACCAATGGCGAAGCCGATGAAGCAGGGGCCGGCATAGTCGCCTGGGATGAAGAGGAGAATGACGAGCATCAGGAACAGTTCGACGGAGATCAGCATCATGCCGATGCTCATGCCGGCCTGCAGCGGGATATCGTAGCAGGGGAAAGGCATGCCGCGGAGCGCCGCGAACGAAGTGCGGGAGTTGGCGAACGTGTTCACCCGGATCCCGAAGGCCGCCACGCTGTAGCTGCCGGCGATGCCGATCAGGGAGAACAGCAGGATGATCAGGACTTTGATCAAGTCCATTTGCTGGAGGTAGCCGTAGTAGAAGACGATAATCACGCCAATGAAGCACTCAAGGATCAGCAAGAATTTGCCCTGGGTGAAGAGGTAAGTCTTGCAAGTCTCGTAAATGAGTTCGGAGACTTCCAGCATGGACTTGTGGACGGGCATGTTCTTCAGGCGCGTGAAGATGATCATGCCGAACACCAAGCCGAGGGCGCAAACGACGAGACCGCTCATCAGGAGGGTGCGGCCGCCGATGCCGCCGAGGAAGGTGGCCGTGTCGAGATCCGGCAGGATGAGGTTGGCTTCGCCGCCGGCGTGGGTTTCGGGCTGAGCGAAGGCAGGCATGGCGCCGGTCAACGCAAGGAACGTCATCAGAAAGAGCGGCAGCAGGGCGCGGAAGGTTCTGGAATGGAACCAGCCGCGAACGGCGCCTGAAATCTGGGATGCCGAATGTCTGCTGGCAGACGTGGCTACTGTACTGAACATCTAAGTCAATCCTCCCGGCCTGTCGGAATTTTGGACCTCGCCGCGATGGGTCGCCGCGTTGAGGGGTATCAGAGCCGAAATAGTACGGAGTAACGACCCAAGAAACACTATATAAGACTCCGGTATCGGATTCAACAGCAGGCAGGAAGTGATTGAAAGGAAAGCAGATAATTGGAGGGAAAAAGATGCCCGAAGTGGCTTTCGCCGCTCCGGGCATGAAGGAAGTGAAAATCGAGTTGCTGAACTAGGAGCAACCGCGGCCCAGTTTGAGCCTTTTCGGGGCCGGCGAGCCCCCTCCCGTGGGGGGAGTGGGCGGCGCGCCCGGCGCTGCACCTACAGAACTCTTCGGCGAGGAACTGCCGCCCATGAATCTTTCTCGCAGCATTTTTGACTGCTGGTAGCCGGTGGGATTGGCGGACTCGCCGCGGAGGCTCTGGGGGGTGAGGATCTGGTCCCACCAGGCGGTGATGCCTTCTTTGAGGGAAAGGGCCGGGTAGCCCTTGAGGCTGAGGAGGAGTTGGGCCTGAGCGGGGTGGCCGGCGCCGAGGCCGTAGACGATGATCTTCTTAGCGCGTTGGAGCTTGGCGAGGCCGGATTCGGCGAAGAGATCGGTGAGTGGGATGTTGACGGCGGTGGGGATGTGGTAGTCGTCGAACTGCCAGGGCTCGCGGATGTCAATGAGCTGGTAGTCCGTGCGTTTGTCCAGGATCCACTGGGCCAGTTCAGTGGGCTGGACGTGGTCCTTTTCGGTCACCATTTGTTCCACGATGGCCTGTGTGTTGGCGGGGGCGGTGCCGCCGCCGGAGACAGCCATGGAGGCCAGGGCGAGGACACCGCCGGAAGCGAGGACCAGAGCGGCGGCCAGGGATTTGCCGGCGAGGTGGAGTTCGAGTTTCATATGAGTCCTATTCGGGGCGTCCGTAGGTTTTCTTGAACAGTTGCCAGGGGCCTTCGCTCTGTTCGGCGGCCCAGAAAGCACCCACAGCGACGGCGGCGACGCAGAAGGCGACCACTCCGGCCGAGGTATGGAACAGTTGCTGGAGCGTGAGGGGGCCCAGCGCGCCGGAGAGATTGAAGTTGTGGATGGCCGGCTCGATGATGCCGTATCCGAAGATGCCGGCGAAGATGCCGAGCACGAAGAAGAGGCCGTCGAGCTTGCCGGTGGCGGCGGCGACAACTGAGGTGCCGGGACAGTAACCGCCGAGGATGAAGCCGGAGCCGAGCAGGAGGCCGCCGGCGATCTGAGGCCACAGGAAGGCGTCCGGGACGTAGACTTGGCCCATATCGACAAGGCCGGTGAGGGAGCCCCAGGCCAGGCCGAGCATGGCCACGACGATGGCGCTAAACATCACCTTCAGCACGCCCCAATCGCGGAAGTAGAACTGGGCCGTGAGCTTTTTGGCGCTGGAAAAGCCGGCGCGCTCCAGGAAGAAGCCGAAGAAGAAGCCCAGGATGAGCGACGCGGTGATGAAGGCGCCGTTGGAAAGGGAGAGCGGGAAGAGCGAGCTCATAGCCAGACCTTTCTGAGGAAGTAGGCGCCAGCAAAGCCGGCGGCAAAGACGGCGAGCATGAAAGCGAACGCTCCGGCGGAGAGAACGGCCCCGCCGGAAAGGGCCAGGCCGGAGGTGCAGCCGCGGGCCATGCGGGCGCCCACGCCGGAGATGGCGCCGCCCGCGAAAGCGAGAATCCAGCGAGTGCGCGGCGTAATGCGCGGGCCGTGGTCCGTAGAGATCTTGAAGCGGCCGGCCAGCCAGCCGGAGACGAAGCCGCCGATGACGACGCCGATCAGCTCGAAAACCAGGAAGTCCATCAGGACGGGCTGTCCGGGCTGGACGTAGTTGCCCCAGTAGGGGTGGTTGGCGGCGTACTGCGGCGCAACGACGGAGAGTATGAAGGCCAGGTAGCGGGTGAAGCCGCCGGAGGCGCCCAGGCCCTGGCCCATGACGAGGAACGTGGCCAGCAGCGTGAGGCCCAGGCCGAGGCCGGCCCAGTAGGCGGGCCAGTAGTCTCTCATGTGGAGCCAGCGGGCGAGGGTGGATTCGGCAGGCGCGGCTGGCTGTGCCGTTGATGTTTCCATTGCTTTTACCTCAAGCCACCATTTGCGGTGGTGTTTGTACGCGAAGAGTTCGTTCACCGTGCCGGTGATCATGGAGAAGAAGGCTGGTTTTTCCTCGGGGAAGACGGCGCCCATGTAGACGTGCACCATCAGGCCGCTGACCACCACGGCGACGGCGGAGAAGTGGGCGACCACGGCCCAGCCCACCACGACGGCCGAGCCCCAGTGGAAGGTCATGATCAGACCGGAAGCCATGATGACGGGCAGCATGGCGTAGACCATGAGGGCGAACATCTTCTGCCCGGCGTTGTAAATGCCCTGCGGGGGCAGTGGCTCCGTGGAGCGTCCGAGGATGGAGAGGATGCGAATGCGGAGCCATTGGAAATCGTCGCGATCCAGCGCAACTTCGCGCTCCAGCACTTCGCGATGAAAGTAGGTCCGCCAGCCGAAGATGCCGTAGACGGCGAAGACGGTCACCCAGGTCAGGCCGGCGGCGATGTGGAACCGGAGCAGGTTGCCGCGCGAGCCGAAGACTTCCGTGATCATTTCGACGAACCACTGGGGCATGAAGCGGTAGTGGGATGAGGTGATGAGGGCCGCGCCGGTGGTGAGTTCCATCAGCCAGGTGAGGGCGTTGAACCAATGGAGGAGGATGATGGCAACGTGATGCTTCTTGATCATCCGCTGCGACATGGCTTCGAAGTTGAGGGGCGCGTCAGTCGTCACTGTGCTTTTCTCCGGTCTGCAACTGGTGGAAGAAGGCGATGGCCTGGCCGAGGAAGGTGGCTCCGACCATGGTGAGGGCGAGCGGTTTGACGATCCGGCTCCAGAACTCGGCGGCGGCGGGCATACGAGGCGCGCGGGGCGGGAAGGTTTCGGCGATGAGCGCGGGCTCGTCGCGGCGTCCCAGATAGTAAACGTTGGGGCCGACGGCGATTTCAGCGGATTCGATGCGCCGGGCGGACTTGCCGTAGACGAGTTGGAAGATGGGCCCGGCTGTATCTTCGAGGTCGCCGAAGTATTTGGCGTGGGCGGTGCAGGTGGTGACGCAGGCGGGCTGCTGGCCCTTCTCCAGGCGGCCGCTGCAGAAATCGCACTTATCCACCTTCCGGGTTTCGGGGTTGATGTAGCGGGCCTCGTAGGGGCAGGCGTCCACGCAGAAGCCGCAGCCGATGCAGAGCGTGGGGTCCACCTTGACGATGCCGTTGTCGGCCTGGAAGGTGGCGCCGGAGGGGCAGGGCTTGACGCAGGGCGGCTGGTCGCAGTGGTTGCACTGCGCCACGTAGAACGCGGCCCGGAGCTTCGGGAAAGTGCCGGTGGCGCCGGTGGGGAGGATGCGGGTGCGGGCGTGGCCGGGCGGCACATTCCATTCGGCGTTGCAGGCGGCCGTGCAGGCCTGGCAGCCGACACAGCGGGTAAGGTCTGTGACCATCGCGTAGCGGGCCATGGCTAGCTCAAGACCTCCGGCTTGATCCGGATGAAGTTGACTCTCATGCCGGTGCCGCCCATGAGGGGATCGACGGCGACGCGAGAGATGAGGGAGGTGTCAGAAGCGCCCCGGTTGTTGGCGCGATGGAGGCCGGGGGCCTGCTGGCCGAAGCCGTGGGCCATGTAGGCGCAATCGGGGCGGATGCCGGGCGTGGTGCGGACGAGTATGGGGAGGCTCGTATGGCCGTCGGAGTTCTCCAGAGTGACACGGTCGCCGTCGCGGATGGAGAGATCGTGGGCGGCCTTGGCGTTGAGCCAGAGGGCGTTTTCGCTCATCAGGCCGTTGAGCAGTGCGTTGTTTTCGGTGCGGGCGAAGCTGTGGACGGGGGCGCGGCCGTAGAGGAGGCGGAACCAGCCGGGCGGCGGATCGGCGGGCGGTGTGTAGGTGGGAATGGGGGCGTGGCCGAGTTCTTTGAGCGTATTCGAGTGAAGCTCGATCTTGCCGGAGTCTGTGGGGAAGAGGGGGCCGTCCGACGGGAGGCGATCCTCAATGTACGGGCGGCCGGGGAAGGCCATGGCGCCACGGGCCTTGAGTTCAGACAGGGCGATGCCCATGGGTTCGATGAGTTTGGCGAGATGCTCGTCCGGGGTCTGCCAGGGGAACCAGGCCTCCAGGCCGAGGCGGGTGGCCATCTGTTTGGCGATCCACCAGCCGGGGCGGGAGTCGTGCTGGGGCTCCACCGCAGGTTGGCGGACGGCGATGAAGGGGCGGCGCGCGGTCTCCACGATATGCGGGGCGTCGTAGCGTTCCAGGTAGGTGGATTCCGGCAGCAGCAGATCGGCGTAGCGGGTCTGTTCGACGGGGAGAATATCGACAACCACCATCAGATCAAGCTTGTCGATGGCGGCGAGCGTCTTCTCGCGCTGGGGGATGGATTCCAGGACGTTCTGGCCGTAGACGATCCAGCCCTTCAGCGGGTAGGGCTTCCCGGTGAGAGTGGCATCGATCAAGCCGTTGGTGACGCCGAGTTCCTCGCTGGCCAGCGGGTAGCGGTCGCCGGCGCCATCGGCGCGGCCGCGCGCCGCAGGGGGAAAGGGCGGGAGCTTGAAACTGCCGCGGGCGATGGGTGTTGGCAGGAGGATGCCGCCCTTGCGGCCCCAGGCGCCCAGCAGCGCGGTCAGGATGGCCATGGCGCGGGCGCGCTGCGTATCGTCGCCATACCAGGTGACGTGGCGGCCGGGGTGGACCACGACGGCGGGCTTGGCGGCGGCCATCAGGCGGGCGGTCTCGCGGATCTGGCCGGCGGGGAGTTCCGTCTCCCTGGAGGCCCATTCGGGGGTGAACTCGCGCAGGTGGGTGCGGAGTTCGGCCAGGCCGCTGGCGTATTGGGCGAGGTACGCGGTGTCTTCCAGGTTTTCAGCCAGGATGACGTGCATCCAGGCGAGAAGGAGGGCGATGTCGGTGCCGGGGCGGATGGGCAGCCAGTGGTCCGCCTTGGCGGCGGCGGTGGAGAAGCGGGGATCGACGACGATGAGGGAAGAGCCGCGGGCGAGGCCATCGGCGAACTGGGTGATCTGGCTGGTGAAGACGTTTTCGCCCAGGTGGGAGCCGATGAGGACGATGCACTTGGCGTCTTCCAGGTCCAGCGGTTCCGGCGAGCCGACGCCGCGGCCGAAGGTGAGGGCGTAGCCGACCTCACGCGGGCCGCGGCACTGGGCGAATGCGGGCTCAGCGGAGTTGGGCGTGCCGTAGGCCTTCATGAGGGTCCCGAAGAAGCCCGAACCGACGCCGTGGGGGAAGAAGGCGACAGATTCGGGGCCGTACTTCTGTTTGAGACCGGTGAGCCGCGCGGCCAGGTAGTCGAGCGCTTCGGGCCAGGAGATTTCGCGGAACCGGCCTTCGCCGCGGGCGCCGGTGCGCAATTGCGGCTTCTTGAGGCGGTCCGGATCATAGAGCGTCTGGTGGCCGGCGTTGCCGCGGGCGCAGAGACGGCCCTGGGTAAGGGGGTGGGAGGGGTTGCCTTCGATGCGAGTGACTTGGCCGTCCTGGATCTTGGCGAGCGCGCCGCAACGCCAGAAGCACATCTCGCAATTGGTGGCGATCTGGAGGGCCGGCTGGCCGGCGCGGCGGCCCGGGGTGGCCGGTGCGGCCGATACGGTGGCCGCCGTGGCGGGGACGGTCTTGAGCCAGTCGCGGCGGCTGAGATCGAGAGGCATACTGAGGACTCCAGTTTCGGAGATGCAGGTCCGGTTGAAAGGTGACAAGCCGCGGCGTGTGATATCTTCATGTCATCATGAGCCAGAATTCCTCGTTTTCCCGCCGTTCGTTTTTAGCCACGGCCGCTTCGGCCGCAGTGGCGCCCTCGGTTTTCGGCAAGAAGAAGATCCCTGTCGGCATTGAACTCTATTCCGTGCGCACGGAAATGGCCAAGGATATCTTTGCGCCGGTGAAGGCCGTGGCCAAGATGGGCTATGAGGGTGTCGAATTCTATGGCCCGTATATGTCGTGGACGCTCGACCAGGCGAAAGAGATGCGCAAGCTGATGGATGACCTGAAGATCAAGTGCTACTCCACGCACAACGGATCGGATTCCTTCACTGATTCCAAGATCTCCACGGCCATCCAGCTGAATAGCATCCTGGGCAGCAAGTACATAGTGATGGCCAGCGCGGGCCGCGTGGTGGGGGCCGACGGCTGGAAGAAAGTCGCCGAGACGCTGACGAGTTCGGCGGAGAAAGTCAAGGGAGCCGGGTTGAAGGTGGGGTTCCATAACCATGCCACGGAGTGGAAGCCGGTGGATGGGCAGAAGCCGATCGAGATCCTGGCGAAGAACACGCCGCCGTCGGTGATGTTGCAACTCGATGTGGGCACTACGGTGGAAGCCGGCAACGATCCGGTGGCGTGGATCAAGGCCAATCCGGGACGGTTCAATTCCATCCACTGCAAGGACTACTCGAAGGAGAAGGGCTACAAGGTGTTGTTCGGCGAAGGCGCCTCGCCGTGGAAGGAAATCTTCAAGGCGGTGGAAAAGAAGGGCGGCATCGAGTTCTACCTGATCGAACAGGAAGGCTACGATCTGCCTCCGTATGAAGTGGCGGAGAAGTGCCTGGCCAACTTCAAGAAGATCCACGGGTAGGTTGCGGCCCAGAGGAAGCGAAAGGGCGGTCCGGCCAGTGGGGCGGGCCGCCCTTTTGCAGGTGTAAAGGCGATGAAGGCGGCGGAACGATACAAGAGATTGCGAGATCTGTTTGCGGCGCAGGAGTTCGCGGCGCTGGAGGATCTGTGCCGGATCGTCGCAGCGTCGGAGGCAACCGTACGGCGGGATCTGAACCTGCTGGAGACAAACGGGCTAGTCCGGCGCGTGCATGGCGGGGCGCTGTCCTTGCTGACCGGGGATGAGACTCTGGACTTCGGACAGGCCACTACGTCCTGCCGCGAAGAGAAGATGCGCATCGGCCGGGCGGCGGCGAAACTGGTGGAAGACGGCCAGACCGTGATTCTCGGCGGCGGCTCCACGGCCGTGGAGGCAGCGCGTAACCTGTTCAGCCGCAACGTGCATGTGGTGACCAATTCCATCCCTATCGCGCAGGTGTTCTGGGACTGCAAGCACGTGGATGTGACGCTGACCGGCGGGTATCTGTATCCGCGGCTGGGCGTGCTGTTGGGGCCGGTTTGTGAACACACGCTGGGCGCGGTGCCGGCCGACGTCCTGATTATGGGCATCGGCGGGATCAGCGAAAAGGGCTTGAGCGACTCGAACGCACTGATCGTGGATGCGTTGCACAAAATGCTGAAAGTGTCGCGGCGAGTGATCATTGTGGCGGATCACACCAAGTTCGGACGCGACCGGATTGTCCCGGTGGCCCCGCTGACGGGCGTGGATGTGGTGGTCACCGATTCAGGACTGGACGGGCAGTACCGCGAGATGCTGCGGCAGCAAGGCGTGGAGTGCGTGGTGGCTTGAGCGCTCAGGCCGGACATCCGTTCTACAGTGACCCTACTCTGGGATCGTAGACTGGGACCTCTCGTTCACCAAACAGTTTCACCAAACACCGACGGGCAGAAAGAACCGCTGGCGCTTCCAGGAATGGGTACAAGGAGATGCTGGATGAAGAAGACGATTCGTGTGTTTCTACTGGCGGCTGCATGTTGAAGTGCGGCCTACGGGCAAGCGAAGAAAGCGGCGGCTTCCGGCCTCGCGGATACCATTCAACAACTGGAGCGGGACTGGGTGGCCGCGCAGAAGGCCGGCGCCACCGCCAGACTGGGCCTGATCATCGCCGGCGATTGGGCCGGCCTGGGCTATGACGGCGCCAGGACGACGAAAGAGGAGTTCCTCAACAACATCAAGTCCGGCGCCTCGAAGCTGGTGTCATTCGAACTCGGCCCTCTGGACGTCAGGGTGATTGGCACGGCGGCTGTCGTCCAGGGCAGCGACACCGGGAAGAGTTCCTTCCAAGGCAAGGACACCAGCGGCAAATGGGTGTGGATGGATATGTTCGAACTGCGCAACGGCAAGTGGCAGGCAGTGCGTTCTCAGGCGGCGATGGTCAAGTAGCACCGGCGCGGCGGCGGGCTTGCGGTCTAGTCGACGTGCGGCGGTGTGTGGGTGTAGGCCGACCACTGAAGAAGCGTCGCGATGACGTGCGCCCCGGGGCCAACCGGCGCCTGCCGGTATTCATAGCCGGCACCAAAGGTGATCTTGTGCCGCAGTTTCCATTGCAGCCCCGCCGTGTAGCGCCCGTACCAGATACCCTGCTGCACCAAACCCTCGCCGCTGACATAGGGCAGCCCGATGCGCGTGGACCAGCTGACCAGCGCCCGGTTGCGCCACCGCCAGTAGTCTTTGAAGCCGGTGGAGATGAAGCGCTCCATCGCGCTACGCGCGTCCAGGGACCAGTTTTCCCGGCGCACTACCCGGTACTGGCCGCCACTGAAGATGCGGTGCAGCGAGTACGGCCGTTGGTCCAGCGGCCGGTTCTGGTCGATGTAGTAGTAGCCGGTAATCACGGTGAGGCGCGGAGCGGCCTGCCAGAGCAGGATCGGCCCGGCGCGGAACTGGTTGAAGGAGCCGAGGTTTTCCTGGGTACGCAGGCGCGTGTGCACTTGCAGGGTCCAGCCGGGCTTGAAATCGAAATTCACATTCAGGGCGTGCAGCGACTGCGTGTCGCCGCCAAGCGCGATTGCCGGGGTTAGCACCGCCCACAGCAGCGCTATGCGTCGAAACCGTTTCATTTGCCGGAATCTCTATTTCACCACGGGACGGCCTCCGCTGTGGCATTCTCATGTTCAGTGACTTTCGATCTCGATCCCCTAGAAGCGCGGGTCCTGGGCTGCCTGGCCGAGAAGGACATGGCGACGCCGGAGTACTACCCGCTTTCCCTGAACGCGCTGACCAACGCCTGCAACCAGAAGACCAACCGGGAGCCGGTGGTGAGCTACGACGACGCCACGGTGCGGGCCGGGCTGAATTCGCTGCGTGAGCGCGGCCTTTCCGTGTTCATCTCCGAAGCCGGCAGCCGGGTGGAGAAATACCGGCATCGCCTCAGCGAGCAGTTCAACTTCACTCGCGGCGAGATGGCGCTGATGACGGTGCTGCTGCTGCGCGGCCCGCAGACGCCGGGTGAGTTGCGCCAGCGCACGGAGCGGCTTCACGCGTTCGCCGATCTGGAGGCGTTGGAGCACATGCTGGCCCGGTTGGCCGTTCGTGCGCCGGAGCCGCTGGTGGTGCAACTGCCGCGCGTGCCAGGCATGAAGGAGAGCCGCTGGGCGCACCTTTTATCGGGCGCGCCGGAATTCACCGAAACGGAGGGACCCGCCGCGTTCCACACCTCCGGACTCCAGGATCGAGTGGCGCAACTGGAAATGGAAGTGGCGGAACTGCGGGAGGAGTTGCGGCGGCTGAAGGAGACGCTCGGCCCCCTGCTCAGTTGAGCTTGGCTTCCAGTTCGGCCCAGCGCGCATACAACTGGTCCACCTCAGCCTGGGCTGCGCCCAGTTCGGCGTAGCAGGTCTGGATCCGTTGCGGGTCTGAGACGGTCTCCGGCGCGTGCAGGGCCGCATCGGCGGCCTGGAGGCGCTGTTCGGCCTCCACGATGCGGGCCTCCATGGCGTCCCACTCGCGTTGATCCAGATAGGAGAGCCGCTTCTTCGCCGGCGTATCGGGCGGGCGTTCCACCGGCTTGTTGGCGGACCTGGCTTGCGCCGCGCGGCCGGCGCGCTTGTCTGCCAGATCCGTCTCCCACTGGGCGAGATCGGCGTAGAGCCGCGATCCACCTTCGCCATCGAGTCCGAGCACGGCGTTGGCCACACGGTCCATCAGGTAGCGGTCATGGGTCACCAGCACCAACGCGCCCGGGAATTCGGCCAGACTCTCCTCCAGGACCTCCAGCGTGGGGATGTCCAGATCGTTGGTGGGCTCGTCCAGCAGAAGCACGTCGGTCTCCTCCAGCATGAGCTTGGCGATGTGCACGCGCGCCTTCTCGCCGCCCGACAGACTGCCGACGGGCTGCGGCAACTGCTCCTCGCGGAAGAGGAACTGCCGGGCCCAGGCGTTGACGTGGATGGGGCGGCCGCGGTACATGACGGAATCGCCCTCCGGCGCCATGGCGCGTTTCAACGTAATGGCGGGATCGATCTGCTGGCGGTTCTGCTCAAAGTAGACCACCTTCAGCTTCTCGGCACGCCGGATCTCCCCGGTAGTGGGCTGCAACTCGTCCATCAAGAGGCGCAGCAGGGTCGTCTTCCCGCTGCCGTTGGGACCGGCCAGCCCCAGGCGCCGGCCCGGCGCGAGGATGAGATCGAGATCGGAAATCAGAGG
>JBBQLF010000059.1:0-12951 GCA_038327695.1 Bryobacterales bacterium | reverse complement strand
GGTCGTGATGATGGAGGTTGGAATCGCGATCGAGCTGATCAATACGGTGCGGAAATCGCGAATGAAGATCCAGATGATGAATGACGCCAGCAGCGAGCCCAGCACCAGGTGCTCCTCCAGGCTCTCCACGGAGTTCTTGATGTAGGTGGCCGTTTCCTTGATGACCGTGAGCTTGACGCCGGCCGGTAGCTGCTGGTTGATCGACTCCACCCGTTTGATGATGCCGTCCACCACTCGCACCGTGTTGGTGCCGATCTGGCGTTTCACCTCCACAATCACCGCCGGCCTACCCTGGTAGGCGGCAAACGTGCGGCGCTCGGACATGCCATCCTCGGCATAGCCCACGTCCTTCACCCTGACCGGCACGCCGCCGGAGTTCTTGATGATGATGTCGTTGAACTGCTGGACGTTCTCCACGCGGCCCATTGTCCGGACGCCCATCTCCTGCGGACCGCGCACGATGCGCCCGCCCGGCGTCTCCACGTTTTCGGTCCGGACAGCGCGCTCGATTTCCTGGGCGGTCATGTTGTAGCCGTTCATCTTGTTGATGTCCAGCATCAGATTGATCTGGCGTTTACGCCCGCCGCTAATATCGGCCGAAGCCACTCCATCCACCGTCTCCAGCGCGCGCCGCACCACCTTATCGGCCGTCTCCGTCAACTCACGGGTGGAGACATTGCCGCTGAGTGCCATGGTGACCACCGCGTCGGAGTCAGGGTCCGCCTTGCGCACCACCGGCGGCTGGATGTTCAGCGGCATCTGCCGGACAGCCCCGGCTGCCTTCTCGCGGACGTCGTCCACCGCCTCGTTGATGTCCTTCTCCAGCGTGAACGTAACAATCAGGCTCCCGCCGCCTTCGCTCACCACCGCCCGCATCTCATCAATGCCGCTGACGGCCGAAACCGCTTCCTCCAGCGGCATGATCGCCTGCGAAACCACTTCCTCCGGGCTGGCGCCGGGCAGGCGCAGGCTCACATACACCGTAGCCGGGTCCGTGCGCGGAAACAGGTCGACGCCCAAGTCCAGGAAGCTGAAAACGCCCATCACCACCAGAAACATGATGAGCATGAAGGCGAACACCGGGCGTTGGACACAGATTTCACTTAAACGCACAAAGAGAGGTCTCCTAAGAAATAGAGATGATCTCAGCGTAGCGAATGTTACCCGCCCGGCGCGCCGCCCCCTCAGCATGCCCCGGCTAATGGGTCCCTGTCTGCGCAGCGCCAATCTGACCCGCTGAGCGGCGATCGTGAGGGAGCGGTTGCCGGGGGTACCTTCCGAGGGCACAGGTCACATTCGGGCGCAGATCCATACGCCGGGAACTCCATCTCCCGTGCCCGCCGCCGCCGCCGAATCAGAACAGCAGCTTCAACCCGAGCTGTACCTGCCGCGGCGCGTTGGCTTGCGAAGTGATGATACCAAACGTCGACGAAGTGACGCTGGTGTTCGGCCCGCCGAATCGCGGCGTATTGAACGCGTTCAACGCCTCGGCCCGGAACTGCATGCTCAGCCGCTCCACAATGCGGAAGTTCTTGAACACGGACAAGTCCCAGTTGAAGATCCCGTCCGAGCGAATGTCAGACACGCGCGGGCCCATGTTGCCGAAGGTGAAGGCCGTGGGCTGGCTGAAGACGCTCTTGTTGAAGAAGCTGTCCAGCCGGCCTTGGACCGGCCCGCTCAGCGCGCCGCTCTGGCCGTTGTTGTTGGCGCGGATGGCCATGTTGAAGATGCCGGCGTTGTTAGACGCGGACATCCCGATGGGCGTCCCGGCCGAAAACGTGGTGATCCCGTTCACCTGCCATCCGCCCAGCGCCAAGTCCGTGCCACGGTTCCAGGCCGAGCCCCACTGGCGGCCCCGGCCCCAGGGCAGGTCGTACACGCCCGCAATGGTCATGCGGTGGGAGACGTCGATGTCGGACAGGGCGCGGTCGGCGCGGATGTTGTAGCTGTCCTGATGGCTCAGCCCGTCGTCCAGGCTCTTGCCCCACGTGTAGGCAAGCTGCATCTGGAGACCCTGCGTATAGCGCTTGGTCGCGCTGATCTGCATGGAGTGGTAGAACGAAGACGCACCCACCGAGTAGATCGGGATGATGTTGGTGAACTGCGGGTACGGCCGCAGCAGTTGCGCCCGGCTGGTCCGCGCTCCGGTCAGGACGCCACCGGAGAACTTGCCGAAGAACGGGTTGTCCACCTGCTCGTTCAGCCGCGAGCCGAGCGCCATGTGCTTCGGATCGAGCTGGTTCAGGCTGAGGCCCCCTTCGTCGTTGCGGTGCAGGTTGAAGCCCCGCGTCCCCACATAGGCCACTTCCAGCAGCGTGGCAAAACCCACCTCATGCTGGATGTTGAAATTCATTTGCCGCGTCCAGGGAGAGACGATGTCCTGCGTGGTGGCTTCGATGGCATTGCCGAACTGGGTCATCACGCCGTTGGCGGCGCCCACCACCTGGGCCACGCCCTGCGGATAGGGGTTGCGGAGCAGGTTGTTGGGCGTGATGCCGTCGATGGAGGTGACCCACGTGTTATCCACGCGGAAGCCCATCGTGCCGATGGTGCCGGCGGCCGCCTGCTGGGACGGTCCGTAGATATGGGCGTAGCCGAGGCGCACCACCGATTTCCGCCCCACCTGGTAGGCCAGGCCGAAGCGCGGCGCGAAGTTGTTCCTGTCGGCGGTGAACTGTTGGCGTGGGATGCCGTTGACGCCCACGAAGATGAGGCCGCCGGTGATGCCCGGTATGGCCTGCGCGGCCGGCGTGGCGGCCTTCGGGTCGAAGTAGTTGGTGCGGTTGTAGCGTTCCGTGCGGGGCACGTCGATGTCCCAGCGCAGGCCGAGGCTGAGGCTGAGTTTGGGCGTGACGCGCCACTCATCCTGGAAGTAACCCGCCACATACAGGCTCTGCGTGGCCACGTTCTTGTAGTTGGCCTGCAGGCTGCCGCTGCCGCCGGTGCCCAGCAGCATGGATGCGAAGCCGTTGCCGGCCGTGGTGCTGGCCTGGTTGGGATTGGGGCCCTGCGTCATGCCGCGGGTGAAGCTGTAGCTGCTGGCGTTGCGCGCCTCGAAGACGTTGACGCGCATCAGCCGGATATCGGTCCCGAACTTCATCGTGTGCTTGCCCTGGATCTTCGTCACGCTGGCCACGCCCGTGTAGGTCATGAAGCCGTTGTTGCGGTGGTCGCCGCCGCCCAGGCCGCGGTAGTCAGTGACGCCGAAGGACGGGAAGGCGAACACGTCCACGGCGGTGTCGATGTACTTCGGCAGGCCCAGGTTGGAGGGGGCGAACCCGAGGCCCTGGTTGGCGTAGACGTAAAGCGTCCGGGCCACGCCGCCGCGGGCGTTGAACACCATGGAGGGCGAGAGCGTGTGGGTGTAGTCCACTACTCCGCCATGCACATGGTCTTCCTGGTTGATGCGCCCTTCGGCGATGCTGAGGCCGGCCGGAAAGAACGTCGTAGCCACGTCCTCGTTCAGCCGCGTGGAGTAGCGCACGAAGAAGCGCTGCGTTTGCGAAACAACTTGATCGACGCGGTAGTCCGACTGCGTCGTGTTCAGCGGCCTGGAGCCTGCGTTGGACCAGTTCTGCTGGTTATTGCTCTGTCCGGTGGGCGTCGTGTTGGCCACGGGATAGTACTTGGCGGTGTTCACCGCCACCGGGTCAAACCGCGCCGCCGGGATCCGGTTGCCTGCAAACGCGTCGCGGATAAAGCCCGAACCGGAGGGATTGGCGCGCGTCGTGAAGGGGTCGAAGATCGTGATCAGCGAGCCCGTCGCCGTGCGGGTTTGGGAGAAGTCGCCGCCCCGCTCGATGGCGGTGGGGACTGAGGTCAGCGTGGAATCGGACGTGCGCGCCCGCAGGGCCTCATAGGAAACCATGAAAAACGTCCTGTCCTTGATGGCCGGCCCGCTGAAAACGCCGCCGTACTGGGAGCGCTTGAAACTCAAGAGCTTCTGGCCCCGGCGGTTGTTGAAGAAGTCGTTGGAGTCGAGCTTGGAGTTGCGCAGAAACTCAAACGCCGTGCCGTGCCACTGGTTGCTGCCCGACTTGAATACGATATTCAGAACGCTGCCCAGGCTGCGGCCGAACTCTGCCGGGTAGTCCGCGCTCAGAAGCTTGAACTCCTCCACCGCGTCGACTGAGGGGAACACCGAGATGCCGTTGAAGCCGTTCACGGTAGGGTGCGCCGCCGAGACGCCGTCGATCATCGTGTCCATCGTCCGGGCCCGCGCGCCGTTCACCGAGTACCGCATGTCGCCGTAGCTGTTGCCCACGCTGCCGGTCACGCCGGGCGTCAGGAAAACCAGATTATAGACGTTGCGCGTGTTCAGGGGCAGGTTGATAATCGCCCGGTTGTCCACGATCTTCGCCATGGTGGCGTTCTCGGTTTCCAGCCGCGCCGCGTCCGCCGTCACCTGCACCGATTCGGCCACTTCACCGATGGTGAGTTGGATGTCGACACGCGCCGTCTGTTGAATCTGGAGCGTGATGCCGTCCTGGACAAAACGCTTGAAGCCGCGCGCGCTGACTTCAATGCGGTAGCTGCCGCGCTGCAGTTGCGGGGCTGTGTAGTTGCCGCTGGCATCGGTCTGCACCGTCGCGCGCACATTGGTCTGCGTGTGGATGATGGTGATCTCGGCGCTGGGAACAACTGCCCCGCTGGCGTCGGTGACCAGCCCGGTGATGGAGCCCGTAATGGACTGCGCGCAGATGAGCGCGGGCAGCAAAACGAGTAGGACAACTACAGCCAACAAACTAAGTCGCATCATGGAACCTAACCTCTGGCCACAGTATATCCGTTTGCTGAGAGATTGTTAACGGAAATGTAACGGAAATGTAACTGAAGCCAGACTAGGTCAGTACTGGTTCCCAACGCCCGGTACGGCTTGATAGAACGATAGATTCAATCACCGCCATCGTATGCAGCGAGTCGTCGATCGGTACCGGGACCGGAAGCCGCCCTTCCGCGGCCTCCGAGAACAGGTCGCCTTGAATCGTGTATTGGTCGCAGATGGGAAACGTCTCTTCGTTCCCGTTGATCCAGATCCGCGTCGGAGCGTCCGGCGGGGCATTGAAAGGAATCTCAATCTCGATCTGGCCGTGCGTGCCGAAAGCGACGATGCGCTGGCCCCCGGTCAGCTGCGTCGAGCAAGTGAAGATCGCCTGGCCTGTGGGGAATTCGAGGATCGCCGAGGCCAGCCGGTCGGTGCCAAACTCGGGGTCGGGTTCCAGCGTGCCGCAGGCCCGCGCGGGCTCCTGTCCAAACAGATAGCGGGCCGCGAAGATCGGATAGCAGCCGATGTCCATCAGACCGCCGCCGCCGTATTGGGGCACATTGCGGACGTTTTGCGGATTCCGGTTGAAGTAGCTGAACCAGCCCACCACGGAGCGCAGTTCGCCAATGTCGCCGGACCGGATGGCGGCCCTGGCGCGCAGCCACTGGGGGTGGACCGCGATCATGAAAGCCTCGCCGGCCTTGCGTCCGGTGCGATTTCGCACCTCGATCAGCGTGCGGATTTCGCCCGTGGAAAGCCCGAGCGGTTTCTCGCACAGCACATGCTTGCCCGCCTCCAGCGCCCGAATCGACCACGGCACGTGCAGGTGGTTCGGCAGCGGATTGTAGACAATGTCGATCTCGGGGTCGGCCAGCAGCGCTTCATACGAGCCGTAGTGTTTGGCGATGCCCAGCGCCTGGGCGGTCTGCGCGGCCCGGGCGGCGTCCCGCGAGGCGATGGCGGTCACCGCGGAACGGGCGCCGCGCTGCAGGGCCGGAATCACTTTTGTGGTCGCGATCTTGGCGGCGCCGAGAACGCCCCAGCGAAGCTTGACTGACATCGTGCGCTAGTTCCGCGGACGGCTGGCCGGCGGGATGATTCCGTTCATACGGGCATAAACCGCCATCTGTCCATAGTGGTCGAACGAGTGCGAGACTGCGATGGACGCAGCCGAGGCGCGCGGCATCTTGCCAGCGCCGAAAGGCGACTGCATCATGTCCGTGAGGTTCTTGTCCGTCAAGCCCAGCATGGCTTTGTGGCCGTAGGCGAAAGCGTCCTTGACGTACTTGACGATGTCGGCCTTCGTCTTCAGCGACGCCGGGCCGTTTTCGTTGGCGCCCATGCCGGTGGGGTTCTTTTCGCCGAGCGCCGCCGCCGCGACGGCATACACCACCCCAGCCGAGTGCGTGGCCTGCTGTGCGATCGTGCGCGCGCCCTTGAACTCACCCTGCGTTGGCGCGAACGTCAGCTTATCAGCGGGCATGGCTTCCACCAGCGGAACGAGTTCGTTCTCAATCGTGGAGAGCTGGTTGTCGTAGATCTTGGCGATGGTGGGGGCTGGCTGGGTTTGCGCGCTCAGTGTGGCGTTAAGGAGGAGTAGACACGGCAAAATGTGGCGCATGGGGACTACTATAGCTGAGCGCGGCGATCCAACCAACGGAAAAACGCGGCCGCGCCCAGGCCGAGCCCTGCCAGCCAGATCCAAGCGGAGATCCCGGTGAGTTCAGGAATCGTCACAGGGCCGAGATTGGACCACTTCTGAATCGTGCCCGCAAACAGGCCGGCGAGTTCGGCATACACCGCGGCGGCGGCGATCATGCCGGCCAGGCCGAACCAGGCGTCGCGCTTGCCTTCCCCTGCGGCAGCCACCGCCGTGCCCGGGCAATAGCCCAGCAGGACCATCCCCACGCCGAAGATCAGCGCGCCCACCGGCACGGCCACCAGTTGAGCCGGTTTGACGAACAGCTTCGTCAGGCCGCCCGCGTTCATCGCGTAGACGCCCAGCCCGCCCACCACAATCGCGGTGAGCATCACCTTCATCACCGTAAAATCGCGCAACAGGAACTGGTTGACGATGACGCGCCGGTCTGAGACCCGGCCCTTTTGGAGCAGAAACCCAAACAGGAAGCCCGTCAGCAGTCCAAGCAGAATGCGAGGTAATGTTTCAAACATCTCTACAGCTCCCTGTTTTTCAGAATCTGAGCCGTCAGCATGCCGGAAGCAAAGAGGCACGCAAAGAAGATCCAGCCGGAAAGCGCCAGTTGCAGTGACCCGCTGATGCCATGTCCGCTCGTGCAGCCGCCCGCCAGCCGCGCGCCGAAGAGCAGCAGAAACCCGCCCAGGATGGCCTGCCACCGCCGAGTTGGCGTCACGCGGCCATCGGGCGAGGACCCGCTCAACCGCGCGCTCAGCCACGCGCCCAAAGCCAGTCCGATCACCAGCGCAAACTCCCAATCAAAGAACGGCGCCAGCTTTGCGAGGTACGGCGTGGCAGCCACGTGCGCCGGCATCACCGCCTGCTCCACGGCGGCCACCGCCCGCACCATCACGCTGGAGACGCCCAGCGGATGATCCGCGCTCCAGAAGGCGAACCAACTCAGAATGCCGATGCCCGTGCCGGCGGCATAGGGAGACCAGGATGTGCGGGTAAGGAAGCTCATTACGTTTCAACATAGCACTCTGTTCACAAGAGCCGCGTCCGTGCCGAAGGTGCTTAACTGTTTTGGGGGAGCGACAACTAAATCCAATCGGAGCCGCGACCGTCAGCGATTTCGCTTGGTCCGTTCGCGGACATAGGTAACACTCGAGTCCGAGGACATGGGTAACACTGTGTTGGGTTCGGAGCTCGTCACCTGCTTGAACACGTGAAATCCCCATAGCGGTTAAGCACCCCCTTGCCGATAAGACGGCCAATGCTCTTCCTGGTGGCATGGCTGCTCATTGCGGACTCGCCCTCGGTGCGCGAAGGCGGAGCGGAGCTCCGGGCGTCCTGCAACGCGGATGCGGAGTCCCTCGGACGGCTGGAGGGCCGCTCGCCGGCGCGCGTGCTCTTCGCCATCTCCGGCGAACTCGGCCAATGTGTCAAGGTGGCCTCGGGCGGACGCGCGGGCTATCTGTTGGCCGGAGAACTCGACGGCCTTTCCTCGTTTGAGCAGGGCCGCCGCGAAGCCTCGGCTAAGGAAGTCATCCAGATGTTGCGCGCCCAGGCCGCCACCGTGCCAGCGCTCGAAAGCGCCATCGATCTCCTGGAGCGGGGCCAGCCGCGGCAGGCGCTGGAAATGGCGGAGCGCCTCCTGCGCAGCCGCCCGAAGCGCGATTCGTTTTCCCTGGCCTTCGCGGGTCTGGCCGCCTACCAGAGCGATCAGCCCGCGCGCGCCGTGGACTTCTGGACCGAGTCCATCGCCTTGCGCGCCGATCCCACCGTAGAAGGTCTCCTCCGCAAAGCCCGCAAGGAAATCGCCGGAGACACCGGCCGCGACAAGCTCCAGAGCCACCACTTCGCTCTGCGCTACGATGGCAGCGCACTCAGCGAATCGGTGGCCTCCCAGATGCTGGCCGCCCTCGACGAGGAGTATGCGCGGATCGGCTCCGCCATCGGCTGCCGCCTCGAAGAGCAGTTGGCCGTCATCGTGCAAACCGATGGCGCCTACCGCGCTTCCACGGAGGAGGCGGCCTGGAGCGGCGGCATCTACGACGGACGGATCCGCGTGGTGATGCAGGGCCCCGGCCTGTCCCGCGCCACCCGGGCCGCGTTGGCTCACGAACTCGTCCACGCCTGCCTGGCCCGCAGCGGGCGCTACCCGCGCTGGTTTCACGAAGGCATGGCCCAGCGCTGGTCCGGCGAGAAACCCTCGGCCGCCCTGCTGGACGAGGCGCAGGCGCTGCCTGCCGAACCCCCGCTCGGCTCATCGACGCACGAGGCCCGGCTCTTCTATGCCTGGGCCTGGTGCCGCGTGGACGCACTCTACCGCCGTCACGGCGCCTACGCCATCCGGGCGGCGCTGCAGCGCGGCCAGTTGATATACTCCGAAAACACCCCGTGACTGACGCACAGAAAAAGCCCATCTCCCACTGGCCGCTGCTCCTGCTGCTCGCCGTCTCCGTCCTCGTCAACTATATGGACCGCGGCAATCTCAGCGTCGCCGCCCCCGTCCTCACCGATGAGTTGAAGCTGACCCCGGAGCGCATGGGCACGCTGCTCTCTGCGTTCTTCTGGACCTATGCGTCGTTCCAACTCGTCGCCGGTTGGCTGGTGGATCGCTACGACGTGAACCGCGTCTACGCCGCGGGCTACTTCCTCTGGTCCGCTGCCACCCTGGGCATCGGCCTGGTGGGCGGCTTTACTTCGCTCCTGATCCTCCGCCTGGTGCTCGGCATCGGCGAATCTGTCGCCTATCCGGCCTACTCGAAGATTCTCTCGTCGGGCTTCAAGGAAGAGGAGCGCGGCCTGGCCAACGGCGTCATTGACGCGGCAACCAAGTTCGGCCCGGCCCTGGGGACCTATCTCGGCGGTTGGATGATCGCCGCCTACGGCTGGCGCTCGTTCTTTGTTGTGACCGGCGCGGTAACGCTGATCTGGTTGATCCCCTGGCTGATGATGGCGCCGCGGGACCAGGCTGCCACCAGGCACCTGACGCGCGGCCCCGGCTGGGGCGCCATCCTCTCCAAAAAAGCAGCCTGGGCCACGTTTTTCGGCCTCTTCTGCTTCAACTACAACTGGTATTTCCTGCTGACCTGGCTGCCCTCCTACCTGGTTAAGGAGCGCCACTTCACCATGCCCATGATGGCCTTCTACAGCGCGCTGCCGCTCACCGCCACCGCCTTCATGACCCTCGCCGCCGGCTGGTACTCAGACCGCCTGATCGCCCGCGGCGCGCGCGTCGATACCGTCCGCCGCCGCTTCCTGATGGGCGGCATGCTGGTCTCGGCGGTCTGTCTGCCGTTCGTCAACACGCAGAACCATATCCTGTCGATGACGCTGCTGATGGTCACCTTCCTGGGCATCGGCCTGTACACGTCCAACAGTTGGGCGCTCACCCAATACATCGCCGGGCCCGCCGCCTCCGGTCAATGGACGGGCTGGCAGAACGCTATCGGCAACATGGCGGGCGTGGTCGCGCCCATCATCACCGGCTTTATCGTGGGGCGCCTGGGATCTTTCCAACTGGCGTTCGTGGCGTCAAGCGTCGTCTTGTTGGCCGGCGTGGTGGTGTATCGCTGGATGTTGGGACGGGTGGATCCGGTGGACTGGGCGGCTCAATAGCCGGCCCCGCCGGGTTGCTCATCCCCAGCCATTCGAAGTACAACTCATTGTTCACACCCACCCGCGCCAGCGCGCGCCCCACCGTGGCGTTGATCAAATCGTCCAGCGACTTCGGATTGCCGTAGAACGCGGGCACCGGCGGCATGATGATCGCACCGTTGTCCGCCGCCAAGCTCATCAGCCGCAGGTGGCCCTTGTGCAGCGGCGTCTCGCGCACCATCAGCACCACCGGCCGGCCCTCTTTCAGTTGCACATCGGCGGCCCGCGAAATCAAATCCGCCGAGAAGCAGTTGGCGATCGCCGAAAGCGACTTGATCGAGCACGGCGCCACAATCATGCCCATCGTCTCGAACGATCCGCTGGCGATCGACGCGCCAATATTGGCCGCCGGATGCACCACCGTCGCCAGCGCCTCCACATCCTTCGCCGTGTACGCCGTCTCCTGCGCAATCGTGGCCCGGCCGGCCGGGCGGATGATCAGATGCGTCTCGATGCTCTTGTCGCGGGCGAGCGTTTCCAGAATGCGGATGCCATAAATGGCGCCGGAGGCTCCAGTAATGGCGACAATCAGGCGCTGGGGCAAGTGGTCACTTCCAGTAGTTGAGATTCCATCACCAGAGTAGCGAACCGCGTGAGTGCCGGGCTTGGCGCGCAGTAAGCCGCCAGGTTTCGGGCCAGCAATTCGTGGCCGGGCCGCGCCGCCACCGCCCGGGCGCGCATGTGGTCGTGCAGCGCCCGCTCCTCGGCCTGCTCGGCCCGCAACTCGGCATAAAGCAGCAGCCGCTTGATCGGCGCCCGCAGGTCTTCCCGCAGCTTCTCGTTCCGGCTGATCTGCCGCCGCAACGCGCGAATCGGCTGCACGGCGGCCTCGCGGATCGGCGCTGTTCGCGTCTGCAGATCCTGCCACAGAGTCGCGTCGATCTCGTACCCCAGTCGCGCCGCCCACGCCGCCAGCAGCAGGCAATTGACGTTGAGCCGGGCCTCGTCCTGCAGCGCCAGGCACGCGTCCTTCATCCCGGCCACGGCATACAGCCGCATCGCGAACTGGAGAAAGTAGGCACCGCTCTGCTGACTCGGCTGCGTGGTGGTGGGCACGGCGTCGGTGGCGGAGGAAGAGGGATTCGAACCCCCGGAACCCTTTCGAGTTCTGCGGTTTTCAAGACCGCCGCCTTAAACCACTCGGCCATTCCTCCTCTTACAATTTACCCGATTTCGCGGCCTTCGAGGGAGTCCGCCGGAAACGCGCCTTCTCCGCCGCCGTCATCTTCTCCGTGGCCTACTGGTAGATCACCCGCGGCGCCGTCTCCTTGTGCTTCAACAAAAACGCCTCCACCGGCCCCCGCTCCCGCTTCCACAGCTCGCGCAAAAACCACCCCAGCCCCTGCTGCACAAACCGCTCCGGGTCGCCCATCAACGGCGTGATGAACTCCAGCAGCTCCCCTGCCGGATCGGCGCATTTCAGCAGCGTCACCGGCACCGCCCGCCGCTGAAACTTGTGCGGCGCGTCGAGCCACGGCGCCAGATCCTCCCGCGAAATCCGCCCCGCCAGCAGCGCCGGTTCCAGCACCAGCCCGCACAGCACGTCCGTGTGCCCCCAGTTCCGGATCCCGCCATCGAACCACAAAGCCAGCGCCGGCAAGGACTCCGGCCCGAAAGCCTCCACGTAACGCGTCAGGAACCGGATGGCCAAACTGGCCTCTTCGTACTTGCCGCTCTGGCACAGCTCGCGGCCCAGAGCCAGCGTGCCTTTCAGCCCCAGATGCGCATGCGCCTGGAACCACTGCGGCTCCATCTGGGTCCAGATCACGTGATTTTTATCGAGGAAACCCCACGCGTCGTACCCCTCGGTGAAATACCGCGCATAGCGGGTGGCGTTGACGGGGCCGGCGTGAGCGGCGCACCAGGCGCGGATCTCGCTCACCAGCTTCTGAGCCGGTACTGTGCGCACGTGCGTTCCTCCTTCGATCCTACTGCGGAGTTCGCGCTACAATGCTACTAAATCACGGAGGTGTGGTGCCCAATGGAACTCTCCCGCAGGGGCTTTCTGGAAGTCAGCGCGGCAATGAGCGCATCGATGAACGCTGCCGTCGCGGCCAATGACCGCATCCGCTTCGCCTGCATCGGTTGCGGTGCGCGGGCCCATGAGCTGATGGCCGCCCTGATGGTCCACCCGCAGGCCGAAATCGCCGGCATCGTCGACGCCTATAGCGGACGCCGCGAGCGCGCCCTGGACCGCATCAAAGACACCCGCGGCGCCACTGCCCGCGTCTACCGCGACTACCGCGAGGCCATCGCCGACCCCTCCATTGACGCCGTCATCATCGCCACCCCGGACCACTGGCACAAACAGATGGTGGTCGAAGCCCTCCGCGCCGGCAAGGACGTCTACTGCGAAAAGCCCCTCACCTACCGTTCCGCCGAAGGTCTGGAGGTCATCCAGGCCGCCAACGAAACCAAGCGCATCGTCCAGGTAGGCAGCCAGGGCATGTCCACGCTCTCGCAGAACCGCGCCAAACAGATGATCCAGGAAGGCCGCCTCGGCCAGGTCACCATGGTGCGCGCCGCCTACAACCGCAACACTGCCTCCGGCGCCTGGATCTATCCCATCCCCCCCGATGCCGGCCCGGCCACAGTCGATTGGGCCATGTTCCAGGGCCCCACCGGCCAGCGCCCCCTCGATCTCGCCCGCTTCTTCCGCTGGCGCTGCTACCAGGACTACTCCGGCGGCATCGCCACCGATCTCTTCGTCCACCTCTGCACCACCATCCACTACCTCATGAACGCCAAGATGCCAGCCAAGGTGATGGCCATGGGCGGCCTCTACCGCTGGAAGGAATCCCGCGACGTGCCCGACACTCTCAACGCCGTCCTGGAGTACCCCGAGGGCTTCACCGTCAATCTCAGCTCCACCTTCAACAACCAG
>JBBQLF010000058.1:0-13076 GCA_038327695.1 Bryobacterales bacterium | reverse complement strand
ACGCCCGCCGGCCCGCCCGTCCAGCCGGTGTTCACCAGCCACACCCGCGAGCCGTGCTGCTTCAACTTCTCGCCCAGCATCCGCGCATACTCCAGCGGGCTTCGCGGCAGGAACGGCTCGCCGAAGCAGGAGCTGAACGTCGCCTGCGGCTCCTTGCTCATGCCCCGCTCCGTGCCCGCCAGCCGCGCCGTATAGCCGCTCAGGAAGTGATACATCGCCTGCGCCGGCGTCAGCCGCGAAATCGGCGGCAGCACCCCAAACGCATCGGCTGTCAGGAACACCACGTCGCTCGGCTGCCCGCCAACTCCGGGGATCACCGCGTTCTCAATGTACTGGGCCCGGTAGGCCGCCCGCGTGTTCTCCGTGTACTCCTCGGAGTCGTAATCCAGGGCGCGCGTTTCCGGATCGATCACTACGTTCTCCAGCACGCACCCAAACCGGATGGCGTTGAAGATCTGCGGCTCCAGTTCCTGGGTCAGCCGGATGCACTTGGCATAGCATCCGCCCTCGAAATTGAAGACGCCAGCATCGCTCCAGCCATGCTCGTCGTCCCCGATCAGCCGCCGGTGCGGATCGGCCGAAAGCGTCGTCTTGCCTGTGCCGGAGAGCCCGAAAAACAGCGCCACCCGCTTGTGCGATCCAATATTGGCCGAACAGTGCATCGGCAGCACGTTCCGCTCCGGCAGCAGATGGTTCAGAATCGTAAACACGCTCTTCTTCAACTCGCCCGCGTAGAACGTGCCCAACAGCAGCACCAGCTTGCGCGTGAAATCGATCACCACGCAGGTCTCCGTGCCGGTGCCGTCCATGGCCGGATCGCAGCGGAACTCCGGCGCGAACACCAGCGTGAACTCAGGCTTGTGCACGGCCAGCGCCTCCAGAGGCGGCTTCAGGAACATCTGGCGGCCAAACATGGAATGCCACGCGCGCTGTGTCACCACGCGGATCGGCATCTGATAGTGCTCGTCGGCCCCTGCCCATAAATCCGCCACAAAGACCTCTTTGTCCTTGAGGAAGGCCTGCACGCGGACCCAAATCCCCTCAAACTGCGCCGGAGTCAGCGCCTGGTTCACACTGCCCCATGCCACAGTCGGCTCCGTGCAGGCGTCCCTGACAATGTACTTGTCTTTTGGCGAGCGGCCCGTAAACTGGCCCGTGCGCACCACCAGCGCGCCGTTGCCGGCCAGAACGCCCTCCTGCCGTTGCAGCGCCATCTCCGTCAACCGCCCCGTGCCCAGATTCCACCACGCGGTGGCGGCTTCGAGTCCATGTTCCTGGAGTCCGTGAGAACTTGGGCTTACACCTGTGTTGACCATCCTGAGAAATCCTTGAGAGAGAAGATGAGCTGACGCGAGCGAGGCGCAGCGAGCGGATACAAACTGTCAGTCTATCATGGAGGTATGAGAGTTTCCCCCATCGCCGGCGCGCTTGCGCTGCTCGTGCTTTGGGGATTTGCCCCCCTGCACGGCCAGGCCATCGAGTTTGAGTCCAACGGCCTCAAGTACCAGACTCTCTCCCGCGATGGCATCACCATCATGTTCGCCCCCCTGCCCGTGATGGTCCATCAATACGTTGTGCTGCAACTGGCGGTCTCCAACGGTTCACCCTCCAACCGCACTATCAAGACCGAGGACTTCCGCTTCGTCCGCGCCGACGGCAGCTTCATCCCCGCCACGCCCGCAGGCCACGTCGTCCAGCAGTTCCTCACCAAGGGCGGCCGCAATGACGTCATCAAGCTCGTCGGCACCTATGAGATGGGCCTCTACGGGCTCAGCCGCTTCCAATCCACCAACGGCTACGAGCAGCGCCGCCAGGCCGCCCTCGCGGAAGTGTCCTCGTCCAAGCTCAAATCCGCCGCCGCGGCTTCGGCCATCGTTTTCGTCACCACCCGGCTCATGCCCGGTGAATCCACCGACGGCGCTGTCTTCTTCCCCACCCAGGGCCGCCCGCTGGGACAGGGCAAATTGGTGGCCAGGGTCGGCACCACTCAGTTCGAGTTTGATATCGGCGGATTCAAGCATCCCGGCGAGCTCCTCAAACGCCCCTGATTTCCCGCTATCCTGGGAGATTCCCATGCTCTGGCGCGCACTCCCATTAACCCTGCTGACCATCCTCGCCCTGCCCGCGCAGCAGCCGGACCCGGTCGTCCGCCCTCATGAGCTGAGCCTCCGGGGCAAGCCGCTCAACTACACCACCACTACCGGCACCATGCCCCTGCGCAACGCCGCCGGCGAAATCGAGGCCAGCGTCTTCTACGTCGCCTACACCCTCGATGGCGTGGCTGACCCCGCCAAACGCCGCCTCACCTTCTCCTTCAATGGCGGCCCCGGTTCGTCCTCGGTCTGGCTCCACGTCGGCGCTCTCGGCCCCAAGCGCGTCCGCATGATGGACAGCGGCGCGCTCCCTCCGGCGCCCTATACTCTGGAGACCAACCCGGCCACCTGGCTCGATGAAACCGACCTCGTCTTCATTGACCCCGTCGGCACCGGCTACTCGCGCGCCGCCAAACCCGACCTCGCCAAAAAGTTCCACTCCGTCTCCGGCGATGTCGAAAGCGTCGGCGAGTTCATCCGCCTCTATCTCGGTAAGAACCAGCGCTGGCTCTCCCCGCTCTTTCTCGCCGGCGAAAGCTACGGCACCACGCGCGCCGCCGGCCTGGCCGGCTACCTTGCGGACAAAGGCATCGCGCTGAATGGCGTGCTGCTCATTTCCACCGTGCTCAACTTCGCCACCATCCGCTTCAATGAGGGCAATGACCTGCCCTACGCGCTCTATCTGCCCTCCTATACCGCCACCGCCTGGTACCACAGGAAGCTCCCCCCGGATCTCCAGAAGGACCTGCCCACGGCTCTGCGCGAGTCTGAGCAATACGCTCTCTCGGGCTACCCCCAGGCCCTCATGAAGGGCGCCGCCCTCACCGCCGCCGAACGTGCCGCCGCCATCGCCAAGCTAGCCCGCCTCACCGGCCTCGCCCCCCGCTACATCGATCAAAGCGACCTGCGCGTCGAGATCATGCCCTTCATCCGCGAGCTGCGCCGCGAAGAAAACATCGTCGTCGGCCGTCTCGACAGCCGCCTCATCAGCCCCGGCAAGCCGGACGTCTCCACTGAGCCCGAGTTCGATCCCAGTATGAGCGCTATCCGCCCGCCCTACACCGCCGCCTTCAATCAATACGTCCGTTCCGAGCTCGGCTACTTCAGCGACTCAGACTACTACGTCCTCGGCGGCGGCATCGGCAAGTGGGATTGGCAGACCGAAAACCGCTACGCCAACGTTTCGGAGCCCCTCCGCCTGGCCTTCGCCAAGAATCCCCACATGAAGCTCTACATCGGCTCCGGCTATTACGACCTCGCCACGCCCTACTTCGCCGCCGCCTATACGCTGAACCATCTCGGCCTCGCGCCCGCCGCCCGCGCCAACGTCCGCACCCACAGCTACGAGAGCGGACACATGTACTACATCCACGCCGATTCGCTCCAGGCCATGAAGCGCGACGTCACTTCCTTCCTCCAGTGGGCCGCCCCGTGATCGATCTCCACACCCACACCACCGCGTCGGACGGTACGGACACACCCGCCCAAATCGTCGAAAATGCCCTGGCCGCCGGTCTGGAAGCGCTCGCCATTACGGATCACGATACGCTGCTCGGCTCAGACGAAGCCGTCCCCATCGCCGCCGCCCGCGGCCTGCGCCTGGTGCGCGCACTGGAGCTGAGCACGCTCCGCACGGAAGATCCTGCCCCGGAGTGCCGCAGTGTCCACATCCTCGGCTACTTCTTCCGCGAGCCGGCGCCCGGTTTCCGCGCCTGGCTCGAATCGCTCCGCGCCCAACGCCGCGCCCGCAACGTGGGGATCTCCGCGAAACTCGCCGCCCTCGGCATGCCCGTCGCCGTCGAGGAAGCCGAGGCTCTCGGGCGCAACATCACCAGCCGCCCCCACTACGCCCGCCTCATGCGCGACAAAGGCTACGTCCCTACCATGCAGCAGGCATTTGACGTGTACCTGGGCGAGACCGGCCTGGCCTATGTGGAACGCGAGGATCCGTCGCCAGCCGAAGGCATCCGCCGCATTTGCGAGGCCGGCGGCATCGCCTCCCTGGCCCACGCCTTCCGCCTCAACAAGCGCGATCCGGCCGAGGAGGAGCGCATCCTGGCTGGCTTCGTCGCCGCCGGCCTGGGCGCCATTGAGGTCTGGCATTCTGATCACGATCAGTCCAGCCGCTCCCGCTACACCAACCTCGCCAAAAAGTACAACCTCGCCATCACCGGCGGCTCAGACTACCACGGCACCCACAAGCCGGACGTCCGTCTCGGCCGCGGCCGCCAGTCCGACTGGCGCGTGCCGCTATCGGCCCTGGAGGACCTCTACAGCCGCGCCGTTCGCCGTTAGGGCCTCCCTCAGCAACGCCGTCCGCAACAGCGCCAGGGCCCGCACACGGCCCTCCACGGGCGACCACACGGCAGACCGGATCTCGCCCGCTTCCTGGACGCCGCTCATCACCTTCGTCCCGGCCGCCGGCACGTCCGGCCCCGCCACGGCCAGCATCGCCAGCCCCTTGGTCACCTGCCCCCGAGATCGCACCCTCTCCACAATCTCCTGCCCCAGATAGCAGCCCTTGTTGAAGTGCAGCGCGTCCATTCGCCCCGTCTCCTGCACCAGGTTCGTCTCCAGCATGTCCTCGCCATAACGCGGCACGCCGTTTTCGATCCGCACCACCCGCGCCTCTTCCACTGAACACGGCACGGCTTCCACATCCACCCGCTCACCCCGCGGCACAATCACGCGAAACCCCGGCTGGCCCGTCAACCCTCCCTCAATCACCATCCCCTCAGGCCGCACAGCCAACGGCCCTTCCACGGCAAACTCAGAGGTTGTCTCCGTGATGTCTTCCAGCGTCACATCGTCGGCGATGATGTAACGGTCCAGGTGCTGAAACACCTTCAGGCGCACCTCCGGCTCCACATCCAGAATCAGCGCGTCTTCCAGACACAGCATCCACACGTCCGCCAGAATCCGCCCCTGCGCATTCAGGAAGAACGCATACCGCGTCTGCCCCGGCTGCATCTCCTGCACATGGTTGGTGGTCATGGCGTGGAGCAGCCGCTGGCGGTCCTCGCCCGTCGCCCGGATCCGCCCGCGCGCACTCACATCGATGATCGCGGCCGCCTGCCGCAGAGCCTCATATCCCGTCATGGCGCTATCTCGCGAAATTGCTGTAGTACAGCCCAATGACGACCACCAGCGCGCACGAAATCAGCGCGCCCTTCCGCCACCGCGCTTCCTTCTCCGCCCCTGCCGTACCCCGTGCAATCAGCACGCACATCGTTATCACGTGCAGCGCCAGCAGTACCTTGATCCCAATCAAAGCGTGCCAGCCCGCCGGCGCGCCCTTCATGCGCCACATGAAATTGAAGGCGCCGGTGACCACAATCGCTAGCGAGGCGCCCAGCACCCCCAGCCGCCAGGCCCGGACTTTGTTCATCACCAATGCCAATAACAAAAAGCCGCCGAGCAGCAGGTGCGTGTGGAGCAATCCAGTGTTCATAGAGTTCTACTACTATACTGATGGTTCAGATGATCCACTTGATTCTCCCCGTCGGCATGCTCCAGTGCAACTGCTCCATCTTCGGCGACGAAGTGACCCGCCAGGCCATCGTCGTGGACCCCGGCGACGGCGAAGATCTCACCGCCATCCAGGCCCTGCTCGCCAAACATAGCCTCACCGTTCAGGCCATCGTCATCACCCACGCCCACATCGATCACATCGGCGGCGCGGCCAAGCTGAAGGCCCTCACCGGCGCGCCCGTCTACATGAACGAAAACGATCAGACGCTCTACGATCACCTCGACACCCAGGCCGCCTGGCTCGGCATGGCACCCCCGGAGCGCACCACCATCGATACCCCGGCCCGCGACGGCGCCACCCTCACCCTCGGCGAAACCGCCATCCACATCCTCCACACCCCCGGCCACACCCCGGGCAGCCTCTGCCTCTTCGTGCCCTCTGAGCAGACCCTCCTCGCCGGCGATACGCTCTTCCGGGACTCCATCGGCCGCACGGACCTCCCCGGCGGCGACGCCCACCAGATCATCCGCTCCATCCACAACCAACTGCTCACCCTGCCCGAAGATACCGAAGTCATCTGCGGCCACGGCCCCGCCACCACCATCGGCCGTGAAAAGGACCGCAACCCCTTCCTCCGCTGAGCCGCTGCGGGCCAGTGGCGCCTCCCCTATCATATTTGCATGGAAAAGTGCTTTGCCACAGTGCTACGATGACTCGTCGGCCACACGGAAGGAGCTCTGATGAACATCCCGGCAATCAGGCAGCCCAGCGCAATCGCTCCAGTCGCCATGTCCACCACAGCGCTGCTCGCGGTGCTGTATCACATCGCCATGTCCGGCACGGCCCCCCAGGCCGGCGAAGGCAGCGCAGCCCATATCTGGCAGCTACTCATGGCCGGACAGGTCCCGGTCGTGGCCTACTATGCGTTCAAGTGGCTGCCGCAGGCGCCGAAGACGGCGCTGACCGTCCTCGCCGTGCAGGCCGGCGCAGCCCTCGGGGCTCTCGCTCCGGTCTACTGGCTCGGCTGGTAACCGCCCGGGCTCTCCGAACCCTAGACGCCCACCCGATGGGCGGCCGCGATCACCTGCCGCAAGCGGTTCCAATCCGTGTTGCCCGCCACGGTGCAATCGGCGCCCAGGATGAACTGCTTCGGAGCAGCCTTCACCACTCGCCTGATCTCGTCCCCCACCTGCGCAACAGTTCCGGTCTCCAGCAGGCCATGCCGGTCCAGCCCGCCCATGTAGGGGCGCTTGAAGAGCTTCGAGATCTCCTGCGTGGACATCGTCCGGCCCGTGAGTTTGGTGTTGCAGTTCACCACGTGTCCCGGATAATCAAGCACCGCCTCGTAGTTGGCATAGGGCGCTACGTAATCGCACACGTGCAGGATGTTGAACGGGCACGCCGCACTCGCCGCCTTCATGGCCACCAGGTCCGACGGCTTTACGTAATCGGTGAAGATCCGGGGATTGCTGAACTGCCCGGTCTCCGAGCCCTGCGTGGACATGTAGAAACCGTCGACGCCCGCCTGAATGCACGCCCGCACAAACAGCATCTGGCTCTCGGTGAGAATCGTCAGCCCGCGCTTCACAGCCTCGGGGTTCTCCTCCAGGTGGCGCCGCAAAACGGGCGCGGTGGCGCAGTGGCCGGCGCACATGTACGGCGAGTACAGCGTCATCAGAACCAGGGAGTCCTTCTTGGCGGCCTGGACCAACTCCCGCACGGTTTGCAGAACCGGCTCGTAGAAATCGAGCTTCCGCAGCGCCAGTTTCGACCAGTCGGCCGGCTTCTGCAGGAACGCCTGCTGTTCGTAGGTCTGCTCGAACTGGATCTTCACAAAATCCATGTCCGTCTGCCGGAAGAACTCCAGATGCCGTTTGGCCGCCGCCGAGCCGTCCTTATACTCCTTGCCGAAATGCAGGAAGAAGGCGGCCGGCGTGTAATTCGGATCCGTCTTGCCCCCCAGCCACTGCAGCATCCGTTCCCGCTTGTTGGCCGGACCCGCGGCCGCCATCGCGGACCCTCCTGCAAGCGCCAAACCTGCTCCAAGCGCCGATTGTCCAAGGAAAGCGCGTCTGTTCATGCCTGTAGAATACACTGGCCGCACAGCAAAATAACATCTGCGGATACACGGCAAACCCGCACCGGCTCTTTTCTCCAGGCTCGTCTTGTATTGGACAAGACTTCGGCAAGTAACCGCGCGCCAATCCCGCGTAACGGCTCCGGTTACCCTATTCCACCCCCGGCGCGTCCATCGCCACGTCCACGTAGAACAGCTCCTTGTTCGTCAGCCCCTCACGGATCCCCGTGACGTAAATCTTCGCGTTCTTCCGGTACCGCGCCTGGAAGTAGAAAAACCCAGTCGCGCTCTCGCCCTTCAGCAGGGACTTCGCGCTCCACGCCCGCGTCTGCAGCTCAATGGCCGCCATCGGGTTCTTCTTTTTCGGCAACGGAATCGGTAGTGGAATGGTCGGCCCCGTCCCCGGCCGCTTCGGCGCAACCAGGTACGGCAGATCGCCCGGCGGCGTCGGCGCAATCTCGCCGCCGGAATACTGGAACGCCACCTTCATGCGGTCCAGCAAAAGCGTCTGCTCGCTCGTATTCTCCAGAATCAGATACACCGGCAGCACCCCGTACTCGTTCGGGTTCAACTTGCCGAACGCCGGCCGCGTCTCCTCATCGCTCTCGAACTTCACCGCCGCAATCTTCAACTTGCCCAGGTCCTGATGCGACGCGTACTCCTTCGCCGCTTTCGGCTTGAACGCACCCTGCGCCCACACCAGCGCTATCGCGGTCAGGCCGCACAGCGATAACATCATTAGTTTGCGGGCCAATCTCATCTATCTCCTCTACTGGACCCTACAGGCCCTCGCCTTCCCGTTCCTCTTACTCTATCTCGCCCTGCGCATCGCCCGGAACGGCGCCTACGCGCGCCACCTCACAGAACGCTTCGGGTCCCTGCCACGCCCTCTCCACCGGACGCTGCCCGGCGCCATCTGGTTGCACGCCGTCTCCGTCGGTGAGGCCATCACGGCCGTAGGCCTGTTGCAGCGGCTCCGCGCCCAGATGCCCCATGCGCCCATCTACGTCTCCTGCTCCACGCTCGCCGGCCGCGCCATGGCCGAACAGAAGCTCGCCGCCCTCGCCGCCGGCATCTTCTACGCCCCCATCGACTACCGCTTCGCCGTCCGCCGCGTCCTCCGCGCCCTGAAGCCCGCCCTCGTCATCGTCATGGAGACCGAGATCTGGCCCAACCTCTATCGCGACGCCCGCCGCAGCGGCGCCGCCCTGCTCGTCATCAACGGCCGCATCTCCGACAAGGCCCTGCCCAGCTACCGCCGCTGGGCCTGGTTCTTCCGCCCCGTCCTCGCCTGGCCCAACGCCATCCTCGCCCAGGACGCCACCGCCGCCGCCCGTTACCGCTCGCTCGGCGCGCCCAGCCCCATCGACGCGGGCAACCTTAAGTATGACTTCGACCCCGCCGCCACCCACATCGCCCCGCCCGTCGCCGCGCTTCTCCTCCGCGCCGCCCCCGCCCCCATCTGGATCGCCGCTTCCACCATGCCGCCCGCCCGGCCCGGCGACCCCGACGAAGATGACATCGTCCTCGACGCCTTTGCCGCCATCCCCGGACGCCAACTCCTCATCCTCGTCCCGCGACGGCCCGAGCGATTCGAATCCGCTGCCGCCAAGCTCGCCGCCCGTGCCATCCCCTTCGTCCGCCGCTCCCAGCTCACCAACACCACAACCCTCCCGCTCCCCGGCGTTCTCCTGCTCGACACCATCGGCGAACTCAGCGGCCTCTTCCCCGCCGCCAACGCTGTCTTCATGGGCGGCACGTTCCCCCACCGCGGCGGCCACAACATCCTGGAGCCTGCCGCTTTCGGCGTCCCCATCGTCACGGGCCCCCACATGGAAAACTTCGCCGAAATCGCGGCCGCGTTCCGCACATCCGGCGCCGTGCTCACCATCGAAAACCCCGCCGACCTCGCCGATGCCATCCAACGCCTCTTCAAGGATTTCACCATGGGCAGGAAAGGCCGCGCGCTCTCAGACCAGCGCCGCGGCGCCACCGCCCGTGCCCTGAACCACATCCACCACGCCTACGATCAGGCACTCGTCCGTCCGCCGTCCTTCAATCCGCTCTCCTACCTCTGGCTCGCCGGCATGGCGCTCGACCGCTGGCGCAAGCGCTTCGATCTCGATCTCCCCGGCCGCCCCGTCCTCAGCGTCGGCAATCTCAGCATGGGCGGCAGCGGCAAGACCCCCTTCGTCCTCTGGCTCACCGAGCGCCTAGCCCACCTCGGCTACCAGCCCGCCGTCCTCATCCGCGGCTATCGCGCCGCACCCGGCCAAGCCGGCGAGGAAGCCGAGCTCATCCGCCGCGCCGGCCACGCCCTCGTCGCCGCCGGTGCTGATCGCCGCGCCGCCCGCTGGGCGCTCGAACAGACCAGCCAGCCCGATCTCTACATCCTCGACGACGGCTTCCAGCACTGGCAAACCCGCCGCGATCTCGACATCGTCCTGATCGATGCCATCGACCCCTTCCGCGGCGGCGTCTTCCCGCGCGGCCGTCTCCGCGAACCCTTCTCCGCCCTCGCCCGCGCCCAGGTCGTCCTCATCACCCGCGCCGAATCCGGCCGCGCCTATCCCGCACTCATCGCCGAAATCCGCCGCCACAACCCCGCCGTCCCCATCTTCCTCGCCCGCGTCGCCGCCACCCCGCCCCCCGTCACCCACGCCGGCGCCTTCTGCGGCCTCGGCCAGCCCGAGAGCTTCCGCCGCACCCTCCGCGACCTCGCCATCGAACCCCTCTTCTTCGAAACCTTCCCCGACCACCACCACTACTCCCCAGCCGAACTCCGCGCCCTGGCCCGCCGCGCGCCCGCGCTCCTCACCACCGAAAAGGACCTGCTCAATATCGACCCCGCCGCCGCCGCCGAATCCCGCGTCCACGCCGTACCCATGCGGATGATCATCGACGGCGAAGAAAAGCTCCTGGCCCTTATAAAAGCACGCCTTCCCGCGCCAGTAAAACCCGTTTGACCTCCACCCCGGCCGAATAGCCGGCCAGTGAGCCATCGGACCCAATCACCCGGTGGCACGGGATGAAAACCGGCAGAGGATTCCGCCCGTTCGCCGCGCCCACGGCCCGCGTCGCCGCGGGCTTCTCCACCGCCTTGGCGATCTCGGCATAGCTGCGTACCTCGCCGAAGGGAATTGCGCAGAGCGCCTGCCAGACGCGGCATTGGAACTCCGTGCCCTCCACCTCGAAGATCACCGAGAACACACGGCGCTTTCCGGCCATGTAGTCCTTCAGTTCACGCGCAGCCTGCCGCAAGACCGGCATCCTGTCCTTGCGTTCTTCGGCAAGCCAACCTTCGGGCGGATGCGCGGCGCCGGTGCCAAACTGGGCACGGCGCACCGCGTTGCCCTCCGCCTCCACAAACAGAACCAGGTTCTTCGCCAGCGTGACGGCAGTCCAATTCGGCATGCGTCCAGTATAATCACACCTATGCCGCGCGGATTTCTTCTCTTCGTCCTGATCTTCATCGTCATCACCGGCCTCATCGCCGGCTCCCTCGTCTTGATGCAGAAAGACCGCGAGATCCGCACGGAAATTGTCATCGCCGCGCCCCCGGAAGCCGTCTGGCGCGTGCTCACGGCGACGGCCGAGTATCCGTCCTGGAACCCCTTTCTCGTCAGCTTGAAGGGTACTCTCGCGCACGACGAGAAACTGGAGGTAACGGTCCGGCCCCCGGGCGGCAGCGAGATGAGTTTCCTCGCCCGCGTCCTCGTCGCCACACCGAATCAGGAACTAGCCTGGCGCGGCGGCGTCGTTGTGCCCGGCATCTTTCAAGGTGAGCACCGATTCCGGCTGCAACCCACCGCCGGCGGCCACACCAGGTTCCTCCACTCTCAGAAGTTCACGGGCCTCCTCGTCGGTCCCGTCATGAACGCCATGCTGGACCGGACTGAACGGGGCTTCGCCGAAATGAACCTCGCGCTCAAGCTGCAATCCGAGCCGCGCCGGTGAGTTATCCTAAGTAAAGGCACATCTGGGAGGCCGCATGCAAAGACGCTCGTTCTTGACCACCGGCGCAGGCATAGTCAGCCTGAACGCTTTCCCCTACCACCTCTTCGCGGGCACGGAGAAGAAACAGGCCAGTGACATCGTCACCCTCGGCCCGCGCAAGATCCAGCTCAGCCGGCTCGCCATGGGCACTGGGACCAATGGCGGCGGCGGCAGCTCTAACCAGACCAAGAAACTCGGCCTCGGCGGCGTCAGCAACATGATGCGCGCCGCCTTCGACAACGGCATCAACTTCTGGGACTCCGCTGACCAGTACGGCACCCACCCCTTCCTCAAGGAATCGCTCAAGCAGACGCCCCGCGAAAAGGTAGTCATCCTCTCCAAAACACACGCCTCCACCACCGCCGAGATGAAGGCTGACATCGATCGGTTCCGCCGCGAGATCGGCACGGACTACATCGACATCCTCCTGCTCCACTGCATGCTGGACGGCAACTGGCCTGAGCGCAAGAAGGGCGCCATGGAGTACATCAGCGAGCTCCAGGAGAAGGGTATCATCCGCACCAAGGGCGTCAGCTGCCACACCATGGCCGCGCTGAAGACCTCCGCCGCCACACCCTGGGTCGAGGTCCAACTCGCCCGCCTCAACCCCGCAGGCGTGGCCATGGACGCCGCCCCCGGCGAGGTGATCCCTGTGCTCAAGCAAATGAAGGCCGCCGGCAAAGGCGTCATCGGCATGAAGATCTTCGGCGCCGGCAAACTCCGCGGCAAGCCCGACGAATGCCTCCAGTTCGCGCTCGCCCAGGATGTCCTGGATTGCTTCACCATCGGCAGCGAAAGCTCCGCCGAGATGCTCGACATTGTGAAGAGAATGCCGCCGGCGAGTGTCCGCGGGTAACTGGTTCAGGCGAGTTTGTAGAGGCGTACCGGCTGCGGTTGCCCCTTCAGCTCCACCCCCATATCCTCAGCGCTGAACTGGCCGTCCACGCCGGCGGTCTTCGCCACGGCCTCCGGCACCAGCAGTTGAGACGCCAGCGGCTTGTTGGCCTGCTCGCTCCGCGACGCAAGATGCACCACGTCGCCGATGATCGTGTATTCCTTGCGCTGGAGGCTGCCCACATTGCCGGTCACCGCTTGCCCGGCGTGGCAGGCCAATGCCAACGCGAGTAGGCGGGATCTTGCCCTGCTGATTCAGCAGGTCGACCTGCCGGAGAATCTCCAGAGCGGCCTCGATCGCGTGAGCGCATTGCTGCCGGTCATCCAGCGGTGCGCCAAACACCGCCACAAACCCGCCGCCAAGAAATTTGTTTACGATGCCGGAGCGGCTGTTGATGACCGGGATCATGGGCGCGAAGAGAACGTTCAGGTATTCGACCACTTCCGCCGCCGTGTGTTCGCTCGGCAGCTTGCTGAAATCGCGGATGTCGGGAAACATGACGCACACACTCCGCTCCTGCCCGGTGAACTCCAGCGGCTGTTT
>JBBQLF010000057.1:0-13142 GCA_038327695.1 Bryobacterales bacterium | reverse complement strand
GGGCTGCCTGGGCGCAGCCGCGCCGGCGGAGATCTGCGCGAACGCCGTCATCGGGAAGCCGGTGCCGAGAGTCTTCAGCAAATTGCGCCGTGTGATCATGGCTTAGATCCCGTCATGAAATGACCATTCCAAACGCTTGCTGATGCGCGCGGCTCAGAACCCGATTCCGAGGCGCGCGAGCGAGCAAGCGGGCGTGCCGGTAACGTCGAACGTCGCAACGGTAAGGCCCCGATTCCGAGGCGCGCGCGCGAGCAAGCGGGCGTGCCGGTAACGTCGAACGTCGCAACGGTAAGGCCCCGATTCCGTGGCGCGCGCGAGCAAGCGGGCGTGCCGGGCTGGCAAAATAATTCCGCGGCGAGCCCTTAGTCCACATAGAAAAACTCGTTGGAGGCGAGCAGGGCCTGGGCGTAACGGGGCCAGGCGTTCTGCTCCGATTTCAAGAATGCCAGGCCGAGGCGCAGTTCCTCGGCGTCCGGCTGGCGGGCAAACAGAAGACGGTAGGCCTGACGGATGGACTGTGCCCCGGCGGGCCCCTGAAGGCGCGCGGCCAGCGCCTCAGCCTGACGCATCACCAGCGGGTTGTTGAGGAAGTAGAGCCTCTGGAGGGGCACGCTGGTGACGTTGCGCTGCTCATTGGTGGTGTTCGGATTGGGATGATCGAATAGCGCCAGGGTGGCATCGAGCTTGCGCCGGCTGCGGTAGCCATAGACGGTGCGGCGCAGGTTCTTGCCGTCGGTGAGGCGTAGCGGCGGACCACCGCCGGCGAAATCCAGATTGCCGCCGGCTGCCAGCAGCGCGTCGCGCATGGTTTCCGCGTCGAGACGCTGGCGGTTGGCGCGCCAGAGATACAGGTTGGCCGCGTCGATCTCCTCATTGGCGTCATGGCGCACCCAGGCCGAAGCGTACGTGCGCGAGAGAACGATCTCGCGGTGGAGCGCCTTGATGGACCAGCCGGATTCGATGAACCTCTGCGCCAGATAGTCCAACAACTCCGGGTGCGTGGGGCGCTCGCCCAACTGGCCGAAGTTGGACGGCGTGCGCACGATGCCCTGGCCGAAGTGGTGCTGCCAGATGCGGTTCACCATTACGCGCGGTGTCAGTGGATTTTCGATGCTGGCAATGGCGCGAGCCAGTTCCAGACGGCCGCTGCCCTGCGTGTACGGCATCGGCTCGGCGGGACTGAGAATCGAGACGAAGCGCCGCGGCACCTCAGCGCCGGGATTGTCTCGCGCGCCGCGAATGAGGACGTGCGCGTTGGCCGGTTTGTCCGAGTCCTTGACGGCGTGCAGATACGGATACTGCGGCGGCAGGTTCGTCTTCAGTTGTTCGGCGCTGGCACGGAGTGCGTTCAAATGCTGCAAGTGCAAGGGGCCGAGCCAGCGGTCCAACTCCTTGCCGGCATAGTAGAGTACGCTCTTTCGCGGGCCGGACAGTTCATTGTAAAAGCGATACTTGGCGCGGTCCAGAGAGAGCAATTCCGTGCCGCTGAGGTCCGCGCGCGCGCCGGAGCCACCGAGCCGGATGAGGTTCTGCTTGTCAATCTCCTTCTTCTCAGCCAGCAGCGCCAGCACCGTGGCCTGAAACTGATCGGCGTCGCGCCACTGGTCCAGATAGGAGTGATCGTGCTGCTTACCGGGGGCCAGCAGAGCCTTCCACCGCTCGAGAGTTTCGGGGTCCAGCTCGCCTTCCGGCGCGGCGCCGGCAACGGCGCGGACGTAGCCGGCTGTGCGCGCGGCCAGGATTCCGGCCACGGTCAGGGCCTGTTCGTCCTGAAACGCGCGCAGCTCGGATTCCTTGTCGTCGAGCCGCTGTTTCTGGGCCTTCCATTGGGCGGCCTCCGGCGCGGGCACCAGAGGGATTTCCTGGGGTTGGGTGCTGTTGAACACGCCCTGCAACGCATAGAAATCGGTCTGAGGAATGGGGTCGAACTTGTGGTCGTGGCATTGCGCGCAGGCGACGGTGAGACCGAGGAAACCGCGCGTGGTGGCATCGACGCGTTCATCCTGCTGCTCCGGGCTCAAACCGTAGAAAGTGAGGCCGGGCAGGAGCCTGGTGCGCTGGGGTTCCGGCAACAGATCGGCGGCGATCTGGCCGAGCACGAATTCGCTGTAGGGCATGTCGCTGTTGAACGCGGCGATCACCCAATCGCGGTAGCGGAAGGCGTTGGGATGGGGAAGTTCCTTCTGTGACTCCAGCCGGTCATCGGAATAGCGCGCGACGTCCAGCCAGTGACGCGCCCAGCGTTCGCCGTAGCGCGGCGAGGCCAACAAGCGGTCCACCACTTTGGCCTCGGCCTGCTGGGATTTGTCGGCCAGGTACGCGTCCAACTCTTCCGGCGTGGGTGGCAGGCCGGTGAGATCGAAGGTCACGCGGCGCAGCCAGGTGTGGCGTGCGGCGCGCGGAGCCGGCTGCAGGCCGCGCTCACGGAGTTTGGCGTAGATGAAGCGATCAATGGGCTGGCGGGCCCACTCCGCGCTGGCGGCGGCCGGCAGCGTGGGCTTCCAGACGGGTTGAAAACTCCAGAACGCCCGTTGCTCCGGCGTGATGCGGCCGGTGGCGCCCGGCGCGCGCAGAGCCGCCGGCCAGGCCGCGCCGTCCCGCACCCACGCCTCCAGTTCGGCGATCTCGCCGGGGTTCAGCTTGCCTGTCATCGGCATGGGCTTGATGGCTGGGTCCGCCTGCCGTACCGCCAGAATCAGGCGGCTCGTCTCCGGGTTGCCGGGCGTGACGGCAGGGCCGGACTTCCCCCCTGTGAGCAGCGCCTCCCGGGACGTCAGCGCCAGGCCGCCCATCTTGGACGCCGTGTGGCAGGCAAAGCAGTTTTTGGCGAGGATCGGGCGGACCTTGGATTCGAAGCGTTCCTCCGGCGTATCGGCGGCGGCGATGGACACCGCGGCCAGCAGCGCCGTGGACAGTACCCAGTTCATTGAACCGAATTGTATCAGACTGACGGTTCGCGGCTCACCAGTTGGGCCGTCATCCCGGCGTCGGCGGTGATGTTGGCGCCAGTGATGGAGGAGGCGCGGGCACTGAGCAGGAAGGCGGCCAGTTCGGCGATTTCCGCCGGCTGGATGAGGCGGGTCTGCGGGATGTTGGCGTGCCAGTAATCGAGATACCGCTGGGGGTCTGAGGAGGCGGCGAGCGCGTCGCGCCAGATCTGCGTCTCAATGAGGCCGGGCGAAATGGCATTGACACGGATGTTGCCCGGCGCCAGTTCCACGGCCAGCGATTTTGTCAGACCGATGACGCCGGCCTTGGCCGCATCGTAGGGGGCGGCGCCTGGCACGCCGGCGATGCTGTGGACGCTGGAGATGTTGACGATGCTGCCGCCGTGCGGCATGGCGCGCACGGCCAGTTGCGTGAGGCGGAAGACGGCGCGCAGATCGACATTCAGCACGCGGTCATAGTCCTCCATGGTGGTTTCGAGGAAGGGTTTGAGGAAGTTGACGCCGGCGTTGTTGACCAGCCCGTCGAGGCGCGGAATCGCCGCCAGGCAGCGGCGCAGATCCTCGTCGCAGGAGACGTCGCAGGGTATTTCCCAGCAGCGCTCGCCGGCTTGGCGCGCCTCTGGATAGGCGCGGTCTGCACAGTAGACGCTGGCGCCTTCCCGCAGGCAGACGGCGGCGATGGCCGCGCCAATGCCGCTGGCTGTGCCGGTGACGAGGATGATCTGATCAGTGAGTAGCATCGTGGTTGGTGTAGAGATCGATGACACGGTGGATGGCGCGGCGGCAGGCGGCGCAAAACCTGTCACTGCGCGTGAACATGATGCAATCGGCTTCGGCCCGGTAGTAGCCCTGCGCTTCATACATGGCGCCTTCATAGACGCCCACTGGCCCGCTGGCGCCCAGCATCTTCTTCGTCGTTTTAAGCTCTTCGGCAAAGAGCGCTTCCATGGCCGATTCCGGGCGGTTTTCCGCACGGATCTGCTTGCGCCGGGCTTGAATGCCTTTCTGAAACTCTTCGAAAGCGGCCTTGGCCCAGGGGGTGGGCCGCGCGGTGCCGGGCGCGATCAGGCCGTTCCATTTGGGCTTGGCGGGGTCGGCGGTGACGTTGGGCTCCCAAGGCTCCACCCGCGTAGTGGCGGCCTGGTAAGCGACGTCGGAGGTGTAGTACTCGTCGGCCAGTCCGGCGAAGTGATGGCCGAACTCGTGGACGAAGACGTAAGGCGTCCAGGCATTGTCACTGGCGACGGTGGCGTAGAGGTTGTGGATTCCGCCGCCCCCGTACTTGCGGCCGTTGACGACGATTTCGATGAACTCATACGGTGCCGCGGCAGCGATCTCCCGCAGGCGTTGATTGTCGAAGGTGAGCACGTAGCGCTCGCTGCCGAAGGCGTCATAGGAGGCGCGCACGGGCGAGCGGCGGTAGAAGCGGTCAGACGGCCGCGCCACGCCCGATTGTTCGGCGGGCACGTCGAGCGCCCAGACGTTGAAGTCAGCCTGGCGCTCCTGGAAGGGCGGCGTGGCGAACAGCGCGGCAGTCAGCCGGCGTGCGTCGGCGTGCCACTTCTCCATCTCCCCGGCGGTGTAGCCGTCGCCGATGAGCAGCAGATCCACCTTGTCCGCGGGCGGGCCGTTCTGCTGGACCGCCCAGAGCTTGACGTGGGCGGGCGGTGCGGCGCGGTCCACGGCGCGATCCAGCGGGTCGATCAGTGTAGACCATAACTCCTTGAACTTGTTTTGCGCATCGCGCTTGTGGATGGTCACTTTTGCCGGCCCGGCGGGCGCCGGGAATCGCAGTGATTCGTGCAGCGTGCGGTTGCGCTGGCTGGCCTCCGCCGTGGTTTCCCACTCGCCGAAGATGCTGGCAAAACCGCGCGTGTAGAGGACCTTGCCGGTGGCGGCATCGCGGACTTCGAAGAGGTATTTGCCCAGGTTGGTGGTGTCCACCGCCTTGGCCAGGGGGCCCGGCCACGGCCCTTCCTGCGTCACGCTGTCGAGCGCGAAGCGCTCCTCGGTGGCCGAGCCCGTGTGGAAGTAGTCGAGCCGCAGTGTGGCCGGCGGGGCCAGCAGGAGACTGAGCAGTGCTGGAATCACGAAGACCATTATGCGAGATGCGCTCCGATGCCGAGAAGAGTCTCCCGGAGCAACTCAAAGTCCTCCGGCCGGGAACGGTGGTTGACGTTGGCCAGGCGGAGTGCGAACTGTCCACGGAGCGTGGTGGAAGACAGGACCGCCACACCGGACTCCTGGAGGCGCAGCAGCAATTCGTGGTTCACCGCATCGAGGCGGTCCTGGCTGAGGCGCGCGGGCGCATAGCGGAAGCAGACGACGTTGAGCGGGACCGGCGCGAGCAGTTCAAAATCGGCGTGCGCGCCGATGGCGGCGGCGAACTCCTGCGCGTCTCTTACGTTTTGTTCGATGACGGCCGTATGATGGCGCACACCGTAGGCTTTGAGCGAGAGCCAAACCTTCAGCGCCTTGAAGCTGCGCGTCAGATCGATGCCCAGGTCGGCAAACGGGACGCCGCCTGCCAGCACGCCGCGCTCAGTGGGCACCATGTAGGAGGGCGTGGAGGCGAAGGTTGCGCGGTGTTGAGCCGCGTGCCTCGTCAACAGGCAGGCGCAGTCGATGGGCGCCGAAAACCACTTGTGCAAGTCGAAGGCGAGCGAATCGGCGCGCGGCAAACCGGCAAGCAACGGGCGCAATGCGGGCGAGAGATAGGCGAGCGCGCCGAAGGCGCCGTCCACGTGCAGCCAGAGCGATTCGGCGGCGCAGAGGCGGGCGAGCGTGTCCAGCGGATCGATGGCGCCGGTGTTCACCGTGCCCGCGCTGGCCACCACGCAGGCCGGCTGCAGGCCGGCGGCGCGGTCCGCGGCGATGGCTTGCCGCAGTGCGGCCACGCTGATCCGATAGTCCCCGTCGGCCGGGATCCAACAGACGTTGAGCCGCAGAAGGCCGGCCGCCTTCAGCACCCAGCCATGCGTCTGTTCCGAGCAGTAGACGCGCGCCGATGACGGGCGGTCCTTCATCGCCACGGCGACCCCCAGCAGGTTCGCCATCGTGCCCGACGAACACAGCACACCGGAGGCATCCGCGGGAAACTCCATCAACTCGGTCATCCACTGGAGCACCTGCGCTTCCACCAGCGCCGGTGCCTGCTGGAAGCCGGCGAGGTTGGGATTCATCGCCGAGGCCATCATGTCCGCCACCACGCCCAGCGGCGTGCCGGCGCCTTGCACCCAGCCCCAGAAACGCGGATGCGTGTTGCCGCTGGGATAGGGCAGTACATGAGCCAGAAAGTCCGCGCAGGCCCCCGCTTCCCCTTGCGGCTCCATGGGCAATGGCGCGCACAGCGCGGCCTGTGTGGTGGCGGGAAGGGGACGCCATACGGGGCTATCGCAGCGATGCTCGATGTGGTCCAACATCTCGTCCAGCAGCCGGTGGCCCAGCGCGCGAAACGCGGGCCAATCGGTGGGGTCCAGAGATTTCGTCATGTGCGCATTGTACGCGACGTGCGATGATCTCTGGATATGGAACAGCAGAATTTCTCCAATCACACCCAGAACGTGAAGGGTTTCCTGACGCTGGGCGGCGTGATCTTGTTGAGCATGATCGGCTCTGGCGTCAACCTCTACCACTCGTGGGGCAACCATGACCGGTTCTACAGCGCAGCGCTCCTGTTCGTGCTGATGTGGATCGTGTTGTTTGTGGCGTTCTACGCCCGTACCTTCGCGCTGAAGGCGCAGGACCGGGCCATCCGCGCCGAGGAGAATCTGCGGCACTATGTGCTGGCAGGTAAGCTATTGGACGCGCGCCTCACGGTGCGGCAAATTATCGGCCTGCGCTTTGCGAGCGACGGCGAGTTTGCCGAGTTGGCGAAGAAGGCAGCCGAGACCGGAATGGGCGAGACTGAGATCAAGCAGGCAGTGAAGAACTGGCGCGGCGACTACTACCGCGTTTGAGCAAGGGGGCGCGCCCATGCTGGGTATCAACCTATCCGGAGCCGAATGGGGCGACCAAAGCCTGCCGGGTCAACTCGGCGCCCACTACACGTTCCACAGTGAGCGCAGTTACCAATACTGGGCGGCGAAGGCACTGGGCCTGATCCGGCTGGCGTTCCGCTGGGAGCGGCTGCAACCGCAGTTGCATGGCCCGCTGGAGCCCGCCTATCTGGCGCTGCTGCGGCAGAGCGTGCGGTGGGCTGAGAACTCGGCCGTCAAGCTGATCATTGAGCCGCACAACTTCGGCCGCTACCGCATTCTGGAGGGCGGCCAGCACAACGAGTACATCATCGACAACGCGCCGCCGGGCCGCCAGCCGCGCGTCACCAGCGCCGCCTTCGCCAATCTGTGGACGCGGCTGTCCCGGGAGTTTCGCAGCCACCCGGGCGTTTACGGCTATGACCTGATGAACGAGCCCCACGACATGGGAAGAGGCGATTGGCGCAAGATCTCCCAGCGGGCCGTCGATGCCATTCGCGCCACCGGCGACAAGAAATTGATTCTGGTTCCCGGCAACGCCTGGTCCAGCGCGGAGAAGTGGACCACGGCCAACGGTTCGAAGGCCTGGATCAACGATCCGGCGAAGAACTTCAGGTACGAGGCGCATTGCTACTTTGACCGCGACGGCAGCGGGACGTATGCGCGCACCTACGACGAGGAGGCCCAGTTCATCCCGGATCTGCCGCATTACGGGCAGCGCCGCATCACGCCTTTCATCACCTGGTGCCGCATCAACGGCGTGCGCGGATACGTGGGCGAATTGGGCGTTCCGTGGGATGATGCCCGTTGGCTGGCGGTGCTGGACAATACGCTCAAACTCGCCGGGGAAGCCGGCATGGACGCCACCTACTGGGCGGCGGGCGAGTGGTGGGAAGACTACAAGATCGGGATTCAACCGTTGCAGGAGTTCACCGTGGACAGGCCGCAACTGGCGCTGTTGCAGAAGCACCTGGGACGCGGCTGGGTGGCCACCGGTTCGGCGGCTACCGGCAGCGGCTACAGCTTCGCACCGGGCTCCATGGTGAGAGCCAGCGGTCCGGACGTGGCTGCCGGTTTGCAACTGGAACTCACGGACTCCGCTGGTCAGGTGTGGCTGCCGGTCATACTGCCGGCATCCGCCACGGCATTGGAGTACATGTTGCCGCATGGAGTTGCCGCGGGGCTTGTGCGAGTGCGCGTGTTGAGCAAAGGCCAGCAGGTAGCGGCAGGTGTATTCAGCGCGGCGGCGGCGGTCTAAGCACTCGTCACGGAATAACCGTGCCAGTTCGGCACGCCCGCTTGCTACCGTGCGCGGCTCGCAATCGGGTTCTGAGCCGCGCACGGTAGCAAGCGGTTGGAGTGGTTATTTCATGACGGGTCCTAAGCGCGGGCTTTGTCCGCGAAATACGTGCGGAACTTCTGGACCTTGGGCGCCACCACATACGCGCAGTAGCCCTGATTCTGATGCCCGGCAAAGTAGTTCTGATGGTAGTTCTCGGCGGGCCAGAACACGGTCTCAGGTGAGACCTCCGTCACAATAGCCGGGTCGCGAGCCACCCACTCCCGCGCCAGACGCTCTTGCTCGGCGGAATGGAAGAAGATGGCCGAACGGTACTGCGTGCCCACGTCGTTGCCCTGGCGGTTGAGCGTGGTGGCATCGTGAATGGCGAAGAACACTTCGAGCAGATCGCCGAACGTGATCTCCGCCGGATCGAACTCGATGCGCACTACTTCGGCGTGCCCCGTCTCGCCGCCGCAAACCTCCTCATAGGTGGGCTCCGTGACGGAGCCGCCCATGTAGCCGGAGACGACGCCAGTGACGCCCCGCATCTGCAGATAGACCGCCTCCAGACACCAGAAACAGCCGCCGGCCAGCGTGGTGATCTCCGTCATTTGGCGTCGTACGCTTTCAGCCGCCGGGCCCACACATTGCGGAAGCGCGGCTTGGTGTCGTGATCCTGAAAAACCAGCGGCTCTTCCGGAGCATGCGGCTGATATTGCCGGACCACCTTGTGCGCCATCGGCCCGCCCACTTCCTGGTGATGGTGCACCAGCACGCCGTTGAACACCAGCGTGATGTAGGCCGGTTTCACCAGGCGAGTGCCCTCAAACCGCGGCGCCTGCCAGAAGATGCCGTACGTGTTCCACTCTCCTGGCCGGCGGCAGGGATTGACAAGCGGCGGCCACCAGCCGTAGATGGCGCCAGCCTGGCCATCGGCGTACGTGGGGTTGTCCCACGAATCCAGAACCTGGATCTCATAGCGGCCCATGATCAGCACGCCGGAGTTGCCGCGCCATTGGGAGTCGCCATCGATCCCGGCGGGCGCCGACCACTCGATGTGGAACTGCGCGTCGCCGAACTTCTCCTTTGAGACCAGGTCGCCGGTCTTGCCGACGCACTCCACGTAGCCGTTCTCCACCTTCCACTTCGCGGGCCCCGTTTGGCCCTTGCTGGCATGCATCCACTGCGAGAGATCGCGGCCATTGAAGAGGACAATGGCGTCTGACGGCGGATCCCCGGCGCGTGCGGCCGGTGTGACCACGGCAGGCCTGGGGCGCGCAATGTCATGCACCTTCCAGGCCTGGCCGGGTATCACCGGTGTATCGGAATAGCCCAGCGGCGCGGTGCGCCAATTGCGGGGCTTTTGCTGCGCCTGCTGCGCCGCCAGGGCCGCGGGCGCGGCGGCAGCCAGGCCAAGTGCCGTTCTGCGTTTCATCGGTGTTTAGTCCTTCCACTCTCCAACCCAGATGTTGAATTCGTATCGCTGTTTGGCCTGGTAGTCCGAGGCAAAAACGAACCGCTTGCCATCGGGCGAAAACTCGGGGAATGACGTGAACCCGCCGAAGTTGGTCACTTGCTCCAGACCCGTGCCATCCGGGTTGATGCTGAAAAGCTCAAACCGGCGGCCGTCGCAGTTGTGCTTGTTCGAGGAGAAGATGATCTTCCTGCCGTCGGGTGTAAACGCCGGCGCAAACGACGCGCACCCGTATTTGGTCAACTGCCGAACGTTGGCGCCGTTGGCGTCGGCGATAAACAGTTCCATCTTCATCGGCTCGGTGAGCCCTTCCTTGAGCAACTCCTTGTAGCGCACCATCACCGGCTTGTTGTCCGGGTCCGTCGCGCGCCAGACGATCTTCTTGCCGTCGTGCGAGTAGGCGGCGCCGCCATCGTAACCTTCCCGCTTGGTGATCTGCTTCTTGGAAGAGCCGTCCGGCTTCATAGACCACAACTCCAGATCGCCGGAGGACTGCGACGTGTAGATCAGGCGATTGGTCTTGAAATTGACCGTAGCTTCCGCGTCATAGCCGTGCGCGCCGGTGAGCTTTTTGACGACCTTGCCGTCATCGCTGGCGAGGAAGATATCGTAGGTGGGGAAGACGCCCCACAGGTACCCCTTGCTGCGGTCCGGCGGCGCGGGGCAGGCTGGCGCGGCCTCATGCGTGGATGCGTAAACGAAATGCTTGTTGTCCTTGAGAAAGTAGCCGCAGGTGGTGCGGCCCTTGCCGGTGGAAACCAGCCGCTGGTCACTGCCATCGGCGTTCATGATGTAAATCTGATCGCACTCGTGTGGCGGCCGTGTGGACTGGAAGATGAGCCGCTTGCCGTCCGGCCCCCAGTAAGCTTCAGCGTTCTGACCACCGTGGGTCAGTTGCTTCAAGTTGGTCAGGTGCTTAGCCTGCGGCGGGTCCTGGGCCGAGAGGACTGCCGCGGCGAGCAGCAGAGCATGGCTCAGGTGGTTCAATTCGATTTCCCCTCAAACAGGTTGCGGCCTTCCACAAGCGCCCGCATCTTACGATCGGCGATGTTGCGCTGCAACATCCAGAATCCGCAATCCGGGTGGATGAACGGAATGCGGCCCTCGCCCAGGGCGCGCGTGGCCAGTTCCAGGCGGGCGGCGATCAGGTCCGCACTCTCCACGCCATTGTCCTTGATGTCCACCACGCCGAGGCCGAGCCCGATTTCCGGGCGCAGCTCCTTGAAATGCTCGATTTCATCGTAGCCGCGGCGCGCAAACTCCAGCACCAGGTGATCCACATGCAGACCGTTGAGGAACGGGATGAGGCTCTTCCAGAAACCCTTCTGCACGGACTGGCCACCGTAGTTGCCAAAGCAGATGTGCAGGGCCCGGGTGCCGCGGATGCCATCCAGGACGTGATTCAAGCCGGCCTGCGCCCACTCGGCATCCTCGGGATGGCCGCTGATATTGGCTTCGTCCAGTTGCACCACCGGCGCGTCGATACGCGAGAGCTGATTGCGCAGCACGTCCGCGATGGCCATGCACAGTTCGGGCCGGGAAGCGTAGTGCCTGTCGGTGAGCACCTTGGTGAGCATATGCGGACCGGTGCAGGTGAACTTCATAGGGCGCGTAGTCAGTGCTCGCGTGAACTCGTAGTCCCGCGGCAGATTCAGCACGCCCTCCGTCACCGGACCGGTTACGATGCCGGCCGGATCGGTGCGGTAGTTCAACCCGGCGTCCTGGCGGAAGGCATCCAGATCGGTGAGCGAGAAACGCGTCCGGATGCCGTCCATGCGGCTGACGAAATAGTCGATCATGCCGTTGGTCTCGGGATGGCTCGGATCGAAGCGATTCAGTTCGCCATCGGCAATGACGTCAATACCGGCAAGCTCCTGGGTCTTCAGGACGACCAGGATGGCGTCGCGCAAAGTGGTGCGGGCTGTATCTCCGCGCAGCCAGTCCGGGATGGGATAGCTGCCGACAACGGTGGTCAGAATGGACATTTATCGATTCTAGCGTGAGTTCGGCCACGAGCATCGCTTAGAATCAGTATTTGCACCCCGTTCGAGTCACTGTGGTCGTCCCGACGCTGGCCGCCGATGCGCGCCTGCTGGACTGTTTGGCGTCTCTGGACGCACAGACGCTGCCTGGCGTGCAGGTGGTGGTAGTGGACAACAGCGGGACCGGCGCCATTCACCGCCTGGGCGCGGCGCGCTTCCGCTTCCGGCTGATCGAGAACCGCGCCAACCTGGGTTTCGGCGCAGCCGTCAATCAGGGCTGGCGCCTGGTGCCGGCCGAATATTGCGCCGTACTGAACGACGACGCAGTGGCCGAGCCGCGCTGGTTGGAGTTGTTGGTGGCGGCCATGGAGCAGCGGCCCGGCGCGGGCATGGCGGCTTCGCGGATCGTCAGTGCGGACGGCCAGCGGCTGGATTCGGCCGGGATGCTGATGGCGCGCGACGGCAGCTCCAGGCAGCGCGGTCACGGTGAACCGCCGGAGCGGTATGGCACAGCCGGAGACGTCCTGCTGCCCAGTGGCTGTGCGGCGCTGTACCGCGGATCGATGCTGGAGCAGACTGGTTTACTGGAAGAGGAGTTTTTTTTGTACTGCGAGGACACGGACCTGGGCCTGCGCGCCCGCTGGGCCGGCTGGGAGTGTGTGTATGTGCCGTTGGCGCGCGTCGCCCACGGCTATTCGCGCTCTTCCGGTGCGGCGTCAGCGGCCAAAGCCTGGTTCGTGGAGCGCAACCGGCTTCGGCTCTGCGTGCGTTGCCTGCCGCTGAGCTGGCTGGCGGCCGTGCCATTCTATGCGCTGGTGCGTTATGGCTGGCATCTGGCCGCCATGCTGGCGGGCCAAGGTAAAGCTGCCGAGTTCCGGCAAGCCGGCGGCAGCGGATGGCACCTGCCGTGGCTGGTGCTGAAGGCGCACGGGGCGCTCCTGGCTGCCCTGCCCCGCCTGCTGCGGCAGCGCGCCTTCATTGCGCGCACGCGCAAGCTCACCCCGCGCCAGTTTGCCACGCTGCTGAAGAGCCATTCGATTTCATTGAGGAGCGTCGCCTCACTGTGACTTTCGACAAAACACTCCTCCTCATCCCCGCCTATAACGAAGAGGGCGCCATCGCCAAGGTGGTCACCGAGGCCCGCGAACTCCACCCCGATTTGCGGGTTCTGGTGGCCGACGACTGTTCCACCGACAACACCGCCAACCTCGCCCGCTCTGTCGGCGCGCGCGTCCTGAGCCTGCCTTGCCACCTCGGCCTGGGCGGCTGCGTGCAGGCCGGCTACAAGCTGGCCTTCGATCTCGGCTATGAAACCGTCATCCGCATCGACGGAGACGGCCAGCATGACCCCGCCGACATTCCGCGCCTGCTGGCCGTTCTGCGCCAAACCGGCTGCGAAATGGTGATCGGCGTGCGAGCCAAGGAATCCGGCGGCCTGCAGGCTGACCTGATCCGAAGGATCGGCATCCAGTTCTTCCG
>JBBQLF010000056.1:0-13186 GCA_038327695.1 Bryobacterales bacterium | reverse complement strand
CCCAGGATTTGCCGCATGATGCCAGCCCAAGCTATTTCAGTCCCGGCGCTGACTGCAGCGCGCCTCAGTAGGCACCTCTCACTGGTGACAGCCGGCTGCAAGTAATTGCCGTTTTGGCCGAGTCTAATTGTCGCCGAACATTGGCCCTACCCTCGGCGGTGATCATCACATTGGCGCTCTTCAGGTCGCGGTGGATGATGCCGTGCTCGTGTGCGTGCGCCAAGGCGTCCGCCAACTGAAGTCCAAACGGAACCAAGTCCGCCAGCGGAAAGGCCCCAGTCCCAAGCCGTGCAGCCAACGTTTGGCCTTGCACCAATTCCATCGCGATGTAGGCTTGGCCATCGGATTCCCCGACTTCGTAGACAGTACAGATACTGGGATGGTTCAGCTTGGATGCACTGCGGGCCTCGCGCAGCAGCCGCGCCCGGGCAGTGGGGTCCTGAAAGCTGGCGGCGGGCAGAACCTTGAGGGCGGCATCGCGGTCCAGTTGTTCATCGAGGGCGCGATAGACAACGCCCATCCCGCCCTCGCCGAGTTTTTCTGCAACCCGGTAGCGGGCGATGGTCCGGCCGGTCCTCGTGGATCTCCGGAGCTGGACATCCCGTTTACGTCCTGATCGGGTCTACTCCGAACGCCCGTGCGGGGCAATGGCCAGTTGCGTTGGCCAGTTGCGTTGGCCAGTTGCGTTGGACGCCGGCGGTGCTAACGCACGATGAGCTTGTCCAGCGTGTCCCAGTTGTAGGCGCGCGCCACCCGCTCCAGAAGGGCGCGCGCCACGGCGCTCCCGCCGTCGCCGTTGGTCATCACCACTACGCCGTAGCCTTTCGCGCGGTGGGCCTGCAACTCGCACCGGAAGCCCCAGTTGGCTCCGCCGTGGCTGAAATACCACCCCTCGCCCTGCTGTTGAATGCTGAATCCCACGGCGAAGGGCCCGGCGCCTACCGGCGTGACCATCTCCTGCATCATCGACCTGGTGAGGATGCGTGTGGATCTTCCTGCCAGCGTCAGTTGGACTTCGATTGCCAGCTTCGCCAGGTCCACCGGCGTGGTCCACAATCCGGCGGCGGCCTGTTCCGGATAGACGTGCCACTTGGGACCCATGGGCTTGCCCTCGCCACTGTGCCCGCGCGCGGCCTGCTTGTCGCGGTTGGCGGGCAATGGTTGTTCGTAAGTGCTATTTGCCATCCCGATCGGCCCCAGCACCCACTCCTGCATGATCTGCGCGAATGGCTTGCCCATCGCGTCAGTCAGCGCCAGTTGCTGAATGGTGACGGCGCCTCCGGAGTATTGAGAGCCAGCCAGCGGCGGCCGCACCAGGCGCACGGCACCCGTATTGGCCGGCGGCGCACCGTCCAGGATCTGCACGAGCGAGGGCAGCAGCAGCGCGGCGATCAGCAGGATTTGGTGATTTCGGCTGGCTGGCATCTCAACTACCAGCGCCGATGGCGGCAACCGATTTCACGCGGCAGGCGTGGACGTAGGCGCAGTACTGGCAGGCGTCGGGATCGGCGGGGTTGACCGCGATGTCGCCCTGGCGGATTCTGAGGATGGCATCGCGGGCGGCGGCGATCGCCTGGTCCAGCCAGGCCTGGACTTCAGCGGGTTTAGTGGAGCCGCTCCACTTGGTTTCGTTGCGGACGCCGGCGAGATGGAAAGCGGCGGGCGCTGCGCCATCCTGGCACAATGCCGCCAGGTAGAGGCCGCCTTGGATATTGGTGCCCTCGTCATATTTCTTGAGGCGTGCTGAGACACTGGACGTGAATTTGTAGTCCACGACAGCCACCTGGGCGCCGTCGGGCGAGACATCGACGCGATCGGCCCGGCCTTTGATCAGGGCGCCTTCAAGAGTGAGTTCGATTTCCTTTTCGGGAATCGTCTGCCAACCGTCAGGAATGCGTTGATCCTGCGCGTAGAGCGCCAGACTGCGGAGAATCAGGACCCGGGCGAGTTCCACGCGGTGGGAAGCGGGCACACGCCGGGTCTGGAGAAAGCGTTGGAGCGCACGGGAAAACGTCCGCTCCAGCGAACCCAGTCCCCGGTAGTGGTCCCCGATGGCCTGATGGATCAGCGAGCCTTGCGCCAGAATGTCCAACCGCTCGTTGGGGGCCGGGTTGGGTTCGCGGAGGTGCAGCGTGTGGGTGGCGAAGAACTGGAAAGGACACTGGAGGAACGACTCCAGCGCGGTAGGGCGAAAGTGGCTGTGTTGCGGGGGCGCGGCGGCGAGGGACGGGGGCGGGGCCGGCTGGACCGGCTGCGCCGGGCGGACGCGAATGGAGCGTCCAGGCAAGGACTGGAGGTCGAGATGGTCCAGCGCGAAGGCGCGGAGCGTTGGTTCGCCTTTCGCGTCGTGGGTGGGGTAAGAGAGCACGAGTTCGCCTGTGGCGCGAGTGAGGGCGAAGTCGAACAGAAAGGCCTCTTCGAGTTCGCGATCCGTGCGAGTGGAGACCGGGACACCGTTGCTGCGCAGCCGATGGCGGGTGGCTTCGCTCAGAACCGGGTCCGGGGCGGCGGCGCGTGGGAAATCGCCTTCCAGAAGACCGCAGACGAAGACGACGGGCAGTTCCCACTGGCGCGCCTCGTAGACGTCGAGCAGAGGGACTGCGTCGCGGCGGTGGTCGGGGAGGCGGAGGGTCGCCTCCTGCAGCGCGTTCCGCACTTCGCGCCAGAAGCCTTCCAGAAAGAGCGGCTCCTCGCCGAGCAGCGGCACCACCTCCTGGAGCGTGGCCTCAAACGAGCGCTGGGCCTCAGCCTGAGCGCGCCAGATGCGTAGTTCCAGCGGAGAGACAGAACCGTTGATGCGGGGCGCCGGGAGGAACGCGCTCAGCGTGGCCAGGCGGCTGGCCCATTCGGCCGGCGTGGCCGTTTCGCTGGCCCAGGGCGTGAGAGGCGCCAAGGCCTGTATGCGCGGGTGCAGGTCCGGGGGCGCAATGCGAAGCAGCGCGTCCAGGCCCTCGGCGGGCAGAGCGGCGCGGACCAGGTCATGGAGCAGATCGGCAGCCAGGGCCTTGGCCGTGCGGGCGCACTCCCACCCGCTGAGCAGGGCGTCGATGATGTGGATGTAAGTGCGGACCGCAGGGTGGGCGGCCAGCGGTTGCGCGAAATATCCGCGGACCGGAATGCCCAGCCGGGCACAGGTGGTTTCGAGCAAGGCAGCGTACGGGCTGGCAGTGCGCAGGACGATGCCCATTTCCCGCCACTGGAGGCCGTTGCCGTGGTGCTCCAGGATGCGGAGGGCGATCTCCTCCACTTCGCGCTGGCGCGAGTTGGCGGCGATCAGGACGCGCTGGGGGGCCGGGCGGACGGGATGGAGCCGTTGCTCGCGAAAGCCCATCTGGCGAAGCGATTCCAGGCACGGCGTCGCGCCCGGCCATTCCGGCAGCGTGATGGTCAGGCGGGTGTTGATCTTGAGGGCGCGGATCAGCTCCAGCTCGCCGCGGCTGAAGGAGAAGAAGCCGTCGATGCAGATATCGGCCGGGAGCGGCGGAATGTTGTCGCGGATGTGGCGGGCGGCGTTTAGGAGTTGCTGCGCACGGAGCAGGAGACCGCGGCGGGCGAGTTCGTCTTCCAGGTCGTCGTAAAGAAGGCCCAAGTCCCGCATGGCCAGGCTGGAATGGACTCCGAGCGTGCGGAGTGCCGTCCATTGCAAGGCGCCACAGCCGGCGTTGGCGAGGTCTGCCAATGAGTCGGCCAGCGCCGGGGCGAAGCCGGGGCTCTGGAGGAGCCGGGCGAATGACCTGGGCTGCCGGTGGTCCAGGATCCGGCGCAGGAGAAAGGCCAGATCCGTGGAGGAGGCGAGCTGTGCGGCGGGCGTCAGTTCCTGGAGGAACGCGGCGAGGGTGGTGATGGAGGAAGGGCGGACGAAGCGGCCTTCGCGGGCGAGTTGGTTGCGCAGGTGGTCCGCCATGGTGGAGGTGGGGACCAGCAGGCGGCAGGAGGTCCGGCGGCGCAGTTCGTCGAGGATGAACGTCGTTTTGCCGGAGCCGGGCGGCCCTAGGAGGAGGCGCATACCGGTTGGAGAATCTGTGCCGTCGAGGCGCGCAGGGCGATTGTCGGAGTCAGCAGGATTTCGCGCGGCTGCGGCGTTGTGGTGAGGGATTCGAAGATCAGGCGGCCGATCAGATCGCGCGGGATGTGCGCAGTGGTCAGCGGAGGGCTGACGATATCGGCCAGTTCGATGTCGTCGAAACCGGTGAGCGAGACGTCGTCCGGGACGCGCAGATGGAGGTCGCGGAGTTCGCGCAGTGCGCCGGCTGCCATGAAGTCGTTGACGCAGACAATAGCGGTAGGCTGGAAGCCTTCCCCGAAGATGGCGCGCACGGCCTCGCGGCCGCCGCAGAAACTATCGGCTCCCGTGGCGGTGCGGTATTCGATAGCGGGCGAGACTTGGTGGACGATTTCCAGGAAAGTCTCCTTGCGGTCCTGCAACGGGCCGAGCGTCGGGTGGTGGCCGACGAAGGCGAGACGGCGGTGGCCCAACTCGACGAGGTGGTTCACGAGCCGCTGCATGGCCGCCCGGTAGTCCACTCTGATGTGCACGAGGCCGCGCCGGGAGGCGCCAACATCATAGACGACGACAGGCACTTCGAGATGGGTGAGTTCGTCCAGCAGGGGTTCGTCCATCTCCGAGACGACGACGGCGAGGCCGGAGAGGCGGCGGCCGATCATGAGGCGAACGAGGGCGTGGAGGCGCTCCGGCCGGTAGCCGGTGTTGGCGACCAGGACCTCATAGCCGGCATCGTGGGCGGCGGTCTCCACGCTGCGGAAGATATCGAGGAAGAACGGGTTTTCCAGGTTGGAAACGATCAGGCCGATCATCCGGGAGTCGCCGCCGGCCAGGGCGCGCGCGTTCACGTTGGGGTAGTAGCGCAGTTCCTCGGCGGCGCGGACTACGCGGAGCCGGGTCTCTTCGCGAACTACGCCCACGTTGTTCATGACGCGCGAAACGGTGGCGGTGGAGACGCCCGCGCGGCGGGCTACATCGGCGAGGTTCATGTTACTGCTCCGAGGTGCGAGTCTACCAGAGTTTGCACTGCTTGCCGGCGGGCCGGACCATGGCATCGCCCTGTTTGCAGGCGAAGGCTTTGTGAAACTCCGGCATGTTCTGCAGCGTGCCGATGGCGCGGAACTTGCCCAGCGGATGGGGATTGGTGTTGAGCTGGAGGCGCGTGGACTCCGGCCGGTACTGCGTGCCCCACACACGGGCGAAGGCGAGGAAGAAGCGCTGCTCCGCCGTGAAGCCGTCAACTGCGGCGGGCGCGGGCTTGCCTTTCAGCGAGCGCTGCCAGGCTTTGTAAGCGAGGGTGAGGCCGCCGAGATCGCCGAGGGCTTCCCCGACGACGAGCTTGCCGTTGTGATGGAGGCCGTCGCCGACGTCCAACGTATTGAACTGATCGATGACGCAATCCCGGCGCGCGTTGAACTTCTCGATGTCGGCGGCGGTCCACCAGTTCTTGAGGTTGCCCTCGGCGTCAAACTTGGAGCCCTGATCGTCAAAGCCGTGGCCCATCTCGTGGCCGATGACGGCGCCGATGGCACCGTAGTTCATGGCGTCGTCAGCCTGCAGATCGAACATGGGCGCCTGGAGAATGCCGGCAGGGAAGGCGATCTCGTTCATGAGCGGGCTGTAGTAGGCGTTCACCGTGGGCGGGGTCATGCCCCAGTCATTCCGATTGACAGGCTGGCCGATCTTGGCGAGGCCGTATAGTCGCTCATTGAGCGCGGCGGCGCGCAGGTTCTCGTAGTATTTGCCCGGATCGATGGCGACCTTGGAGTAGTCGCGGAACTTGTCGGGGTAACCGATCTTGGCGACGAAGGCGTTCAGCTTGGCGACGGCGGCCTGGCGCGTGGCCGGTTCCAGCCAGGCGGCATTGGACAGTTCCTCGCGGAGCGTGGCGCGGAGGTTTTCGACGAGTTCGTTCATGCGGCGCTTGGCCTCGGGCGGAAAGTGCTTCTGCACGAAGACTTCGCCCAGCGCCTCACCGAGACTTCGATCCACCGTGGCGACGCAGGTCTGGGAGCGGGGCTGCTGCTCCTTGACGCCGGTCAGCACGGTGTTGAAGGCAAAGTCCTGATCGACGAAGGGCTTGGACAGTGACGGCGCGGCGGCGTCAATGAGACGCCAGCGGAGCCAGGTCTTCCAATCGGCGATAGGGACCGCGGTGAGCTGCGTATTGACCTTCTTGAGATAGTCCGGTTCGCCGGCGTTGATGGGCGTGGATTCGGGGAGCTTGAACTGGGCGAACACAGGCTTCCAGTCGAAGGCCGGAGTCAGCGCGGCCAGTCCGGCGAAGTCCATCTTGTGGTAGCGGGCGTAGGGATCGCGGCGCTGAACATTGGTCATGGTGGCGCCGGCCAGTTCGGTCTCAAAGGCGAGGATGGTCTTGGCGGCGGCCGCCGCGGAGTCAGGCGTGTCCCCCAGGAGGACGAGCATTTTAGCGACCTGAACGAGGAACTTCTCGCGGATCTCCTTGGAGCGGGGATCGTCCTTGAAGTAGTAATCGCGATCCGGCAGCGAGAGGCCGGCGCCGCCGATGTTGGCGATGACGTCTTTGGAGTTCTTCAGGTCCTGGCCGCCGCGCAGGCCGACCGGGCCGATGTTGCCGGTGCGCTGGAGCGAGGCGAGAAGACCGGTGAGTTGCTCAACGGACTGAACCGCGGCGATGCGGGCGAGATCATGCTGAAGCGGGGCGACGCCACGCGCGTCAACGGTGGCGGTGTCCATGCAACTGGCGTAGAGGTCGCCGATCTTGCGTTCCGCGGTACCGGCCGGCGCGTTGGACTTAGCGGCGGATTCGAGGATGGAGCGAAGCCGTTCGCGGTTGCCCTCGGTGATGACGGACAGCGTGCCCCAGGAGGGATAACGTGCTGGGATGGGGTTTTTGTCCAGCCACCCGCCGTTGGTGAAACGCCAGAAATCATCGCAGGGCTTGCAGGTGGTGTCCAGGCTGGATTTGTCGAAGGCGGAAGGCTGGGCAAAGGCGAAGGTGGCGGTGAGGGCCGCCAGGAGAATGAGGAGAAAGATACGCGAGGCGTGCATGGGATTCGACCTGTAGTTTACATCCAGCAGCGCACGCCTTGCCGCTGAGCCGGATACAATGGTTCTCCCAGGGACGCAGGAACTTGTCGAATCCCATCGTCAACTTCGAAAACGTAATCTTCTGCTATGACCGCGCGGAGGTGCTCCACGATGTCTCGTTCCGCCTGCGGAGGGGCGAGATCGTGGGACTCCTGGGCCCCAATGGCGCCGGCAAAACGACCACGCTCAAGATCATCGCGGGCATGCTCACTCCGGCGGCCGGAACCGTCTCGGTGTGCGGGCTGCCCCTGCCGGAGCAGGCCGTCAGCGTCAAGGAGCGGATCGGCTACGTCCCGGAGTCCGCCGCCCTGTTTGAGAGCCTCACCGGCGAGGAGTTCCTGGAGCTCTCCGGACGGCTCCACGACGTTCCAGAAGAGACGTTACAGGCCCGGATGCGGAGTATCCTGGAGGCCTTCAACCTGTCCTCGGACCGCGTGAGCCGCCTGGACACGTATTCCAAGGGAATGCGGCAGAAGATCCTGATCGCCGCCGCGCTGTTGCACAATCCGGAACTGGTTCTGCTGGACGAGCCGCTTTCCGGACTCGATGTGAACGCGTCTATCCTGGTCAAGGACCTGCTGGCCGCGCTGGCCGCCGCCGGGAAGACCATCCTGTACAGCTCTCACGTGCTGGACGTGGTGGAGAAGATCTGCGACCGGGTTCTGATCATTCACAAGGGGACCCTGATTGCTGACGGCACGCCAGAGGCCCTGCGGACTTCCACCCGCCAGTCCACGCTGGAGGACGTGTTCCGGACGCTGACGAACTCTGAGAGCGTGGACCCGGGCGTTGCCCGAATCATCGCGGCTCTACAGTCATGAGGACGATCAGGGATGCCGTCCGGCAGATACTGAGGGGCCCGCGGGCCTCGCGATTTCTGGAGAGTCTCGGGATTGAGCCCAGGCGGTTCTGGCTTCTGGTGGACCTGTTCGAGCAGCTTAGTGAACGCGGCGAGACGTTGGACCAACTGGGCCTGAACGGCGTGGCTCTGCGGACGATGGCCTTGTGGTACGCAGCCGCATCCGCCTTCATCGGCGTCCTGATGGTGGCTGCCCGGCCCGCACTGACCTTTTACTCATCCGCGTTTCTCGTCCTCACGGCGTTCCTTCTCTTCACTGTGCTGCTCTCGGAGGCCGGCAACAGCCTGGTGAATCCGGTAGAAGGTCTGGTTCTGGCGCATCAACCGGTGAACGGGGCCACCTACACAGCCGCGAAGCTGCTGCACCTCGCCAACGTTGTTTTCTTTGTGACGATGGGGACTAACACGGTCCCGGCGTTCCTGGGCCTTTTCCTGAAGGGCGCTCGCTGGTACTTTCCGGTCTTCCACCTGGCCGTCGCGCTCGGCTGCGGAGTGGTCGCCGCCCTGCTTTGCTGCGCGTTGTGGGGCTGGCTGATGCGGTTCATCCCGGTGCGCCGGCTGAAGGCCGCCGGGCAACTCGCGGCGGTGCTTCCGTTCCTGGGCCTGACGCTGTGGATACCGGTGCGGCTGTGGCTCGTCCGCGCGCACATCACCCTCTGGCAGCCATTGCAGTCCGAGTTTCGTTGGGCCTGGGGTGCCGCACTAGCGGGAGCCGCCGTAATCGTCGTCGTCCTGGGCATTCGGTCGCTGTCGGCCGACTACCTGATCCGGGTCTCCGCCATCATGCACTCCGGTTCGGCCCGGGGCCGCCCCACACCCAGATCGCGGACCGGCGAGTGGGTCGCTCGCCTGCTCGGAGGACCACCAGCGCGCGCCGGTTTCGCGTTTGTGTGCCGCCTGACGCGCCGGGATTTCCAGTTCCGCCGGCAGTTGGTGGTGTTCGGACTGTTCTCACTGGCCCAAGCGGTGCAGTTGATGAAGGAAGGCTGGCGAACCGACCCCTTTTCGGGCCGCTTCACGGTGGTGCACCTGCTGCCCCACGTGCTCGGTTTCTGGCTCGTTGCGATCTGTAGCGTTCTCGCCTACGGCAGCGACTACAAGAGCGCCTGGATCTTCCTCCTGGCGCCGGCCCGGGCCTTCCGCGGATTCGCTCGCGGGGTCTGGGCGGCATTGTGGCTCCAGGTGATTGCCGTACCGCACGGGGTGCTCTTCCTGGTCCTGGCTTGGTCTTGGGGCGTGCCGCATGCCGGTCTCTTCATCGCCTACAGCATCGCGGTTTCCTCAACGTATCTCGCGCTGGATCTGCGGCTGATCGAAGGCGTGCCGTTCACCTCGCAGGTGGACGCCGCGCGCAACCCGATTCAGGGCCCCATCATGTTCATGGGCGCACTGGCCGGAGCAGCCGCCGTCGCCTTGCAGTACTTCCTGATCTTCCCCTCACCCTGGGTGGTGGCGATGGTGACGGCGGTCATCGGCACGGCGGCCTACTTCCTGACGCGCGGTTCGCTGAGCGCTGTGGAAGCCGCCTTCCGCTATCATCTGGGACTTCTGTCGGCAGAGTCAGGAACGCTTTACAAAGAGATCGATATCTGACGGCGGTGGCGTCCGAGCACTGCCCGGACGCCATCGGGTGGGTTGACCATCACCGCTACTTCTTGGGTGCGGCCGGCGGGGCAGTCTTGGCGGGCGCGGCGGCCGGAGCCGCAGCCTTGGCGGGCGCCTTGGTGGCGGGGGCCTTGGTAACGGGGGCCTTGGTGACGGGGGCCTTGGTGACGGGGGCCTTGGTAATTGCGGGCTTGGCGGGGGCCGGCGCGGGTGTCAGGACGATGCCGCCGGCGGGGACGGGCCCGACCCGCTCAAACGTCACCTTGGACATGATGACCGGAACGTTGGGCTTGTCGTTGGCGCCCTTGGGCACAGAGGTGATCCGCTTGACCATCTCCTGACCATCCACCACCTGGCCAAAAATCGTGTGCTTGCCGTTGAGATGCGGCGTAGGCACCTCTGTGATGAAGAACTGGCAGGAACCTGTGCCGGGGCCGGCGTTGGCCATGGCGAGACGGCCGGGGATGTCGAACTTCAACGTGGGGTGGAACTCGTCCTTGATGACATCCGTGCCGCCCATGCCAGTGCCGGTGGGATCGCCGCCCTGGATCATGAAACCGGAGATGACACGATGGAAGGTCAGCCCGTTGTAGAGCGGCCGGCGGACGCGCGCGCCGGTCTTGGGATCCGCCCAGAGCTTGCGGCCCAGGGCGAGATCGACGAAGTTCTTCACCGTAATCGGCGACTCCGTTTCAAACATCCGGTAGACAATCGTGCCCATGGGTGCACCGCCCTGGGTGATCTGGAATGTGGCGTACAGGCCAGGTTCGCGGACGGGCTTGGCTGGCGCGGCCGGCGCCGCGGGAGCAGCGGGAGGCGTCTGGGCGGCCAGAGTGCCGGCCAGAGCGAGTGTGGAGAAAAGAGCTGAGAAGATCCTCATAGCAACAGAGTACCAGCGCCGGGCCGGGCGTTGCGTGGATTCACCGCTCGCGTGACTCTCCCGTCACTCCCCGTCAAAAAAATCCTGGTCAATTTTCTTGAGTTGATAAGTCGTCGCGACGGTCACGCCGACATCATACTCGATCATCAGTTCCGCCAGTTGCTTCCCCTCGATGAGAACGATTCGCTGATCGAGATTCTTCACACAGGCGATGGCGTCGCCGGTAAACGTGCTGGTTGTGATCAGCACGCCCTTCCGCGCCCTGTGAACGGTCAGGCTGCCAATGAACTCGCGCACCACCTTGCTGCCCACCGGCTGCTCTGAGTATCGTTTGGCCTGAATGAACACATTGTCCAAACCGAGTTTGTCCTCTTTGATGATTCCGTCGATGCCGCCGTCTCCGGTTTTCCCCACCGCCCTCCCAGCGTCCTGGATGGATCCGCCGTAGCCCATGGCCACCAGCAGCTTCACCACGAGCGTCTCGAAGAACTGCGCAGACCCCTTGATTACGGTCTCCAACACCTCGGCGGCGAGCGAGTTCTTCAACTCCTGGAAGCCGCACTCGATGCGCTCCTCGGGAGTCTGTGTTTGGATCGGGACAGGGTCCGTTTCGCTGATGCTATTGTCGCCGCCCCCGCGCCTGGGCCGGTTGAACTCGACAAACTCCGGGTACTGGGTCAGTAGAGCGGCGGTGATCTTGACTGGGTTTGTGGCGAGCAGTCTTTGGCCGCGTTCGGTGATGTTATAGACACCTCGCCTGGGTCTCGAAAGGAGCTTGGCGGAGAATAGGTAAGTGATACTCCAGGTCACCCGATCTTCATAGCGAGTCTTCAGTCCGCTCGGCAGCATCTCCTTCAAGTCATCTTCCGGGATTGCCATGATCGGCGCGATCTGCGAACGAAACTCGGAGACGGGGTGGTCCTTGCCGTCCGCCGCGAACTTTAGAACTGGGAGCATGAAGGTCTGGAAATCGGGGATAGCCATAATTACCTGCTTTCGGGCCACCCGTGGTCTATCGAAGCGGCGCCCGGGGCAATTCACCGTCATTTGATCCAGCGACAGAGCGCGCCGGCCCCAGCCCCCGCCCCTCCCCGCAGTGCTACGATTTAATCATGAAAAAAGAGAGAATCCTCTCCGCAATGCTAGAGATCGGCATCGTGCCAGTGGTTCGCACGTCATCGGCCGATAGCGCGTACAAGGCGATCGAGGCCATCTATCGCGGCGGCATCCGTGCTGCTGAGGTCACCATGACCGTACCTGGCGCGCTGCACGCGCTGGAGAAACTGGCCGATCGGTTCGGCGACAAACTCGTGCTGGGCGCGGGCACCGTGCTGGACCCCGAGACGGCTCGCATCTGCATGTTGGCAGGCGCGCAGTTTTTCGTCACGCCCGCCCTGAACCTGGCCACCATCGAGATGGCCCACAAATACTCCCGGCCCATCTGCCCCGGCGCCCTGACGCCCACTGAAGTCCTCACGGCCTGGCAGGCCGGCGCCGACATCGTCAAGGTTTTCCCTTGCGACAACGTCGGTGGCGCGAAATACATCAAGGCGCTCAAAGGGCCGTTCCCGCAGATCGAGATGATCCCCACCGGCGGCGTCAGCCTGACCACGGCGGCGGACTTCCTGAAGGCCGGCGCCTGCGCCGTTGCGGTGGGCGGCGAACTCGTCGACGCCAAGACGATCAAAGAGGGCAAGTACGAGATCTTCGAGGAACGCGCCAGACAGTTCCTGGCTGTCGTCGCCAAGGCACGCGCCGAGATGGCCGCGTAACCCTGGTAGAATCGAATTCTCATGGCTGTCAGTCAAGACCTCTTGGAAATCCTGGTGTGTCCGGTCTGCAAAGAGAGCGTGAAGCTCACGGTAGACCAGACCGGGCTGAAATGCCCGGCGTGCCGGCGAGTCTATCCGGTTCGCGACGATATCCCGGTGATGCTCGTCGATGAGGCCCGGGTAGAAGAATAGCGGCCCGCAGGATGCCCTCCATCGTCGAGCGGTTGCCCTCGGGCGCTCGCGTGTTAGTGCTGCGTCTGCGGTCGCTCGGCGATTGTGTTCTGACCACACCGGCGCTGCACCTGCTGCACGCCTGCCGGCCTGACCTGAAGACCGGCGTGGTGGTGGAGGATCGCTTCGCGCAAGTCTTCGAAGGCAATCCGGCGGTCGCCGAGATCCTGGCGCCGTCTAAGAAAGCGGTCCTGGGCTTTCGCGCCGAGCTGAGCTTGAACTTCCACGGCGGGTCGCGCAGCGCGCTGCTGACGGCGCTCTCGATGGCACGCTGGCGGGCCGGATTCGGGCACTACCGCCAGCAATGGGTGTATAACTTGAGCATCCCGCGAGCGCAGGAGATCCTTGGAGAAGAACGCACGGTGCACACCGCGGAACATCTAGCATCAGCCATGTTCTATCTGGGCGTGCCGCGCACTGAGATTCCGCGCGCCGAACTCTTCGTGGAGACGCGCCCGCCTTCGCGCCCCTACGCCGTCGTCCATCCGTTGGCATCGGCGGAAGCCAAGGCGTGGCCGGCCGGGCGGTTTCTGGCCGTCGCCTGCTGGTTGCGTGACCAGCGCGGACTACCGTCTGTGGTGATCGGCGGGCCCGGCGAAGATCTGTCACCCTATGCCGAATTCGACCGGCTGGCGGGCGCACCGTTGCGCGAGGTGAAGTCGCTGATGAGCGGCGCGGCGCTGTTCGTAGGTAACGATAGCGGCCCCGCCCACATGGCCGCGGCCTTCGGCGTGCCCGTGGTTGTGCTGTATGGCGCCTCAGAC
>JBBQLF010000055.1:0-13224 GCA_038327695.1 Bryobacterales bacterium | reverse complement strand
AGAACGTGTGAAATAATCAAAACCGCCCCGAAATGCGAGTTTTCCACAGGTACAGGCCTGGTAGGAAGCCCCAGGACGCGTTCTGGCGAGCCGTCTGATGGTTTCGTATTCCCCCACGCGGCCGGTTCACCGATTTTGCATGTTTCTTCACAGCTTCTCACGCACGCGGCTCGGCAGCGGGTTCTGAGCCGCGCGCGGTGGCAAGGCAGTATGGCCCTGCGGGTCACCGGAAGTATGAAAATGCCGCCAGCGGGGAAGGGGGCGGGCACGCATGGTGGACAAGGAGCATCGTTTTCGACGGAGGGGTTGGAATGGTCATTTCATGACGGGCCCTAAAGGGTGGAAGTCAGCGTCTGGCGCTCCACCTCAAACTCTCTCATCAGGGCCTCAGCCTGATCAGACAGACCCAGGGTCTCCAGGACCACTTCGACTGGCCGGCTCTGCTCCTGGTCTAGCCGTGTGACCGCGTGGCCGGCACCGCTGGCGATCTGGTTGGCCGCCTCCAGCGCGTTGCTGAGGGGCAGCAGCAGCGGGTTACTGCAGGCGGGGTGGGAGTCCGTGCGATGGTGAAACAGGACCGCCTGTTGAATGGGGGCGGGGAGGTTCCAGCGGGCCAGCACGGCGGCCGCCAGTTCGGAATGGGTGCAGTCCAGAATCTCCAGTTCGCACAGCTCCAGCGGCTTCCCATTGCCGGCCTGCAACGCCTGGATGCGCTCAAACTCCGCCGGCAGGCCGCTGGCGATGATCAGCCGTCCCAAGTCATGCAGTAGTCCGGCCGCGAAGGCGCCCTCCGGGTACTCCACCTCCAGTTTTTGCACCAGGAGATCAGCCAGCACCGCCGTGGCCACCGAATGGCCATTGAAACGCTCCGTAGACCAGCCGTGCGGCGTGCGAAGCTTGGTCCACATGCGCGAGACAGACAGGCCCAGAACGTAGTTGCGCAATTTGTTGATGCCCACAATGGATACGGCGGCGCGGACGCTGCTGATGGTTCCGCGCCGCCCGTAGAGCGCCGAGTTCACCAGCCGCAGTACGTTGCCAGCCAGCACCGTATCCCGCTCAATCACGGCGCCCAACTTGGCAAAAGAGACGTTTTCGTCCGACATGCTCGCCATGAGTTGATTCATCACGGGCGAGAAGGGCGGCAGTAAATCCAGGCTTTTGAGAGCTAAGTCCCGGTAGGACTCGCGTTGGCCGGTGCTGAGGTTCACGACTGGGTAATCGGCGGTTTCGCTGTGGCTCTGTAGGCTCCGGGCCGCCTATTTGTTCGCCGTCTCTCCCGGGAGGGGTCCAAATCGCTACCATAATAGGACACGTGCACCCAGACTCGTCCCCAGCCATTGAAGTTCGCGAACTGCGCAAGGTTTACGGCGAAAAAGCCGCCGTGGACGGATTGACGTTGCGCGTCGAGCGGGGCTGTTTCTTCGGTTTCCTCGGACCGAACGGCGCCGGCAAGACGACTACCATCCGGATGCTCATGGGCTTGGCCCCGGCCACTTCCGGCGCCATCGAGATCCTCGGCCATCGCATGCCCTCCGAGGCCATCGCCATCAAGAGCAAGATCGGCCTGGTGCCCGACGACACGCTGCTGTTCGACCATCTCACCGGCGCGGAGTTTGTGGAGTTCGTCGGCCGGATGTACAACCTGGGCCGTGAACTCTCGCGTTCCCGTACGGCCGAACTTCTGGAGCTGTTTGAGCTGGATGGGGCGGGGCGAAAACTCATCGGCGAGTATTCGAAGGGCATGAGAAAGCGGGTCGCCATGGCCGCCGCGCTCATCCACCGGCCCGAACTCTACCTATTGGACGAGCCCTTCGAAGGAGTCGATGCCGTGGGCGCGCGCCTGATGAAAGAAATCCTGCTCGATCAGGTCCGGCAAGGCGCTACCATCTTCCTTACCTCCCACGTCCTGGAAGTGGTGGAGCGCCTTTGCAACCGTGTGGCCATCATCAATGAGGGCCGTATCGTGGTCGATGGAACCATGGACGAACTGCGAAGTGGCACCGAGACGCTGGAAGACACCTTTGTCCGTGTGATCGGCGGCCCGGCGCACAACTCGGAATCGCTCGGCTGGCTGTAGGAAACTGCCATGGGCCTCCTCTTCAACGATCAGGTTCGCGCCATCGTCCGGGCCCAATTCAAGGGCATCTACAACAAATACACGGGCGGCGGCGCAGGCTGGAGCCGCGTCCTCTTCTGGATCTACACGGTGATCTGGTACGGCGGCATCACATTCCTGGCAGGTCTGGCCGCCGTGGCCCTGCCCGAGGTCAAATCGCGCGACACGCTCACCAAGATCCTCAGCGGCGGCCTGCTGGTAGCCATGATCTTCTGGCAGTTCATTCCCGTGATGCTCGCCACCACCGGCATGTCGCTGGATCTGAAGCGGCTGCTCGTCTATCCTGTCGCTCCCGGGCGCCTGTTCGCCATTGAGGTGCTGCTGCGCATTTCAACGGGGTTCGAGGTGTTGGTTATCATGATCGGCGTGGCCATCGGCCTGATCCGCTCCCCCATCGCGCCGGCCTGGGGTCCGCTCTTCTTCATCCCCTTCACGGCCTTCAATTTGCTGCTTTCGGCCGGCGTGCGCGACCTGCTCACCCGCCTGCTGGCGCGGCGCGGCGTTCGGGAGTTGGTCATCTTTGGATTCGTCCTGCTCACCGCACTGCCGCAAATGGTGATCAGCTTCGTTCCGCCCGACAAGTGGAAGCAGTATTACGCGCTCTATGGCGGCAGAATCCCGCCGTTGCCCTGGCCGTGGCACATCACCGCACGGCTTGCCGCCGGCGATCTCTCCATATCTCTGCTGGCCTCCTCTGCCGGCTGGCTCGCCTTGGCGGCCTGGTTTGGGTACACGCAATTCCAGCGCGGGCTGCGCTGGGACGGCGACGAACTGAAAGCCAAGCAACGCGCTACATCCTCCAAGTCCGCCGTGGCCTGGATGGAGTTTTTCTACCGCATGCCCTCCAGGCTGCTGAGAGATCCCCTCGGGGCACTCGTCGAAAAAGAGTTCCGCATGTTGTGCCGCGCCCCGCGCTTCCGGCTGGTGTTCTTCATGGGCTTCAGCTTCGGGCTGGTCATCTGGCTTCCTATGATCCTGGGCCGCAACCGGGCACCGGGCGGCTTCTCGGACAACGTCCTGGTGATGGTCAGCATGTACGCCGTCCTGCTGCTGGGTGAGGTGCTGTTCTGGAACAACCTGGGTTTCGACCGGACGGCCGCCCAAGCCTACTACGTCATGCCGGTGAAGCTCTCCACGGTCCTCATTGCGAAGAACATCACCGCCGTCTTCTTCCTGCTGCTGGAGATCACCGTCGTCACGGTTGCCGTGCTGGCGCTCCGGCTGAAGTTCCCACTGAGTAAGATCCCGGAGGCGTTTGCGGTGACGCTGATGCTCAGCGTCTTCCTGCTGGCCATCGGCAATCTCGCCTCCACCCACTACCCGCGTCCCATCGATCCCTCCAGCTCCTGGCGCCACTCCAACAGCGGCAAGATTCAGGGGGTTCTCTTGCTGCTCTATCCCGTCCTGGCACTCCCCATCGGGTTAGCCTACATGGCACGCTACGCGTTTTCCACGGACCTGGCTTTCTATGCAGTCATCGGGTCCGGGTTTGTGGTGGCGGTGCTCACCTACATGGTGTCGCTCGAATCCGCCGTTGCCGCCGCCGATGAGCGCCGGGAAGCCATCCTGGCCGCGCTTTCGCGAGGCGAGGGCCCCATCGTCTGAAGCCATGCGCCTTGTACTCACCGCACTCTACTGCCTGAGCCTGCCGGCCGCCTGGCTGGAAACCAAGGCCGGCCCGTTTATTGTCTACTCCGAAGCCGGCGACGATCAGACGCGCGCCGCGCTGTACCATCTGGAGCAGTTCCGCTTCATCTTCGGCGAAGCGCTGGGCAAGCGCGATTTGAAATGCGTGTGGCCGATCACCATTGTGGTCCGCAAGCCGGGCAAGTCAGCAACCGCGGTGGAGACCCCATACCTCGGCTTTTCGCGCGACGGCTGGCTGGGCACCTGGAACGCGGGCAGCGTGCCTGCGCCGGCGTGGTTCAAGCAGCTCGCGCTGATCTTCATCGAAGACAACCTCACCTACCGCATGCCCGGCGATTTGGAGCCGACCTTCGCCACGCTCTATTCGACTTTGGAAGTGAAGGGCGGCAAGGTGGTCATTGGCGCTCCGCCCGCCGCTGAACGCACCCGCACGTGGGCGATGCTGCAATACCTGATCACCAACCCGGAGACCACTGTCCGCACGCGAGTGCTGCTCTCCAACCTGGCCGCCGGCGCCGACGAGATCACGGCCTTCCGCAACGCTTATGAGACGCCGAAGGCCACCATTGACGCCCAGGTGGACGCCTACTACGCCAAGGGCGTCTTCCCCACGGTGACGCTGGCGGGCCGCCCGCTGGATGCTGATCGCGCCTTCGCGCTGATTCCGATGCTGGCCTCCCGGGTGCGCGTGCTGCCCGCCGATCAACTGATGGCGCGCGGCGCGCCCGCCGCCCAGATCCGCGCCGCCTACGAGGCCGCTCAGAAAGAACGCCCGGGGCCGATGGGCTTCGAGGGCCTCGGCCTGGCGCTGCTGATGGAGAAGCACCCCGACGAGGCAAAGAAGGCCTTGGAATCCATGGCCGCCGACGAAGAAAACGCCGGCACACGCGGTCTGGCCGCGCTCGGCCTGCTGGAGCGCGCCCAGAAGAAGAATCCGCTCTGGCACGAGATCTACCTTCAGCTCGCCGCCAAGGAGACCGGCCCCATCCGGCGCGCGTTTCATTTGAAGAAGGCCACTGAACTCGCACCGCGCCTGCCCGAAATCTGGCGCGACCTGGCCCAGGCGCAGTTCGACGCCAAACAATTCCCCGAAGCCGAGCGCAGTTGGCGTGCCGCCGAACGGGTGGCCCGCAATGAGCAGGAGCGCGAACAGCTCAAGCTCGCCCGGGAGCAGTTCGAGCAGACCCGGTACGATCTGGAAGCCGCCGAGCGCGCGCGCCGGAAGAAGGAGGAGGTGGATGAAGTGGACCGCCTCCGCAACGAGGCGTACGAGCGGATCCGCCGCGCCGAAGAGGCCGGCAATGCCGGCAAAGCGAAACCGGCCGGCAAGGTGGAGAAGTGGTGGGACGGGCCGGCGACAACGGCTTTTCTGGGCACGTTGGAATCGGTCGCGTGCCAGGGCGGCAAGGCTCGCCTCAGCGCGCGCGACCTGGAGGGCAAGCCCGCGTCGTTCCTCATCAATGACCCGGCAAAGGTCGTCATCCTGGGCGCCAAGCAGACCCAAGTGCAGTTGACTTGTGGTCCGCAGAAGCCGCCGCGCAAGGTGAAGATCGATTACACAAAGACGCGCGAAGTGGTGACGGTCGAGTTCCAGTAATGACGTCCCGCCTCCGCTGGCTCGCCATCGCCGTCTTCGCCTTCGCCAACGCGCTCAACTTCATGGATCGCCAGATTCTGGCCGCCCTGGCGCCGCAGCTCAAGCAGGAGTTTGGCATCACCAACGCCGGCTACGGCGACGTGCTGTTCGCCTTCTCCATCTGCTACGCGCTGGCTTCCCCGCTGGCGGGGTTGCTGATTGACCGCATCGGTCTGACGGCTGGCTCCTCACTGGCCGTTGGCTTCTGGTCGCTGGCGGGTATGGCCACGGGATGGACCTCGTCGCTGGGCGGCCTCATCGGCTGCCGCGCTGCCCTCGGTGTAGCGGAGGCAGGGGGCATCCCGGCCACGGGCAAGGCGTCGGCCACTTATCTGCCGCCCCGGGAGCGCGCCCTCGGCGGTGCAGTTTTTCAAATCGGACTTACCGTGGGCGCCATCGCCGCGCCGCTGCTGGCGGAGATCATCTCGCGGGCCTATGGCTGGCGCAGCGCGTTTGTCGTCCTGGGCGCGGTGGGCTTCCTCTGGATTCCGTTGTGGTTGCTGGTGAGCCGCCGCGTGCCGCGGACCCCTGAGGCGGCGTCTGCCGTATCCGCCTCCGCCATGGACGTTGTGCGCGACTTCCGCTACTGGACCTTGCTGGCTGCCAACATTCTGCAGATGTCGGTCTATTCGTTGTGGCTGAACTGGACCACGGTCTTCCTGGTGGAAGTCCACCACTTGCCGCAGCGGCAGGCCAACGTCCAGTTCGCCTGGGTGCCGCCGCTGTTCGCCACGGCCGGCGGCCTGTTCGGCGGCTGGCTGACTATGCGCTGGTCCAAGGGCCAGAGCGATGTGACGCCGGCTCGCTTGCGCGTCATCCTGGTTGGCTCTCTGCTGCTGCTGGCCGGTGCGCTGGTCCCCATGATGCCGACACCCGGGCTCGCCATCGCCTTCATCTGCCTTTCCTATTTCGCCTGCCTGATGTCGAGCGTCAACATCTACGCTCTGCCTTTGGATCTTTTCGGCACGCGGAGCGCGGCCTTTGCCCTCTCCGGCCTGACTGGCGCCTACGGCCTGTTGCAGGGGGTCTTCTCTTCAGCCGTGGGCCGAGTGGTGGACCGGTACGGCTTCACACCGGTCTGCCTGGCCGTAGCGGTTCTGCCGATGACGGCCTGGCTGGTTCTGCATCTGGCGTTGCGCCGTAAGGACGTGTCGTGACACAACTATTCCAAGCGCTCCCTGACGGTCGCGGCTCTGAACGGACCAACGCGATTCCGAGCCGCGCCCGTCAGAGAGCGGTTGGGCTGCGATTCCGAACCGCGACCGTCAGAGAGCGGTTGTGCTGCGATTCCGGGCCGCGACCGTCAGAGAGCGGTTGGGCCGTAACGAGTTCTAAGCCCGAATGAAGAAGTGGATCAAACGCACGCTCTTTTGGGTTCTGGGCAAGGATCCGGAGGCCGTCCTCCTGGCCGCCGGACCGCTGGCCGCCACTATGCGCGAACTGGCGCCGGACCGCCGCCAGATCCGCATTGAGCCCATTGCCGGCGAAACGGCCGGTTCTGCGTGGCTCCGGTTGCGCGGGGCTTGCCGGGGCCAGCGCATCGCGCTCGCTGCCATCCCCACTTCGGAAAAGGCCTTGCTGCAGGCCGCTCTCCTGGCGTTCCCGAACAAGGTGCTCGCCTTCCACCCCAACCTCGACCGCCACCACATTCACATCTCGTCCCCCATCGCCTCCGCGCTCTTCCTGCTGGGCGTGCCGCTGGACCGCATCTTCCTGCGGCCCTGGAGAAAAGACCTGAGCGTCCTTCCGCAGACGTGGCGCGCGCTGGAGGGCCGCCCGTGGCGCGAGGGCGCGCCGCGGGTCGCCGTCCTCAGCCCCTATTGCACCTACCCGCTCTCACACGGCGGCGCGGTGCGGCTGCACAACCTGCTCCGGGAAGCTGCGAACGAATTCGACATCGCGCTGTTCGCCTTTGAGGACGGCCAGACGCAAGCCGATCTGGACCAGACGCTTGCCTTCTGCTCCCGCGTGTACCTCGCCGCCAAGCCCTACTACCGTCTGCCCCGCTGGTCCACGCTGGCGCCGCCGGAGGCCTGCGAGTTCTACACGCCCGCACTCCACGCACTGATGCGCCGGGCGCTGGTCGAACTTCAGATCCCGATTCTCCAGACCGAGTACACCCAGATGGCCCGCTACGGCGGCGATATCCTCACTGAACACGACGTCACCTTCGATCTCTTCGCGCAACTCCACGCCAACGCACCCTCGCTGCGTACCTGGTGGGATCTGTTCCGCTGGCGCCGCTTCGAGCGCCGTGCGCTGGTTCGATTCCCGCGCGCCGTCGCCATGAGCGAGAAGGACGCTTCGCTGATGCGCCGGCCCAACGTGACCGTCATCCCCAACGGCGTGGACTTGGCGCGCTTTACGCCGGAGCCCGAGCCGGACGGGCGGAACCTGCTCTTCATCGGGTCGTTCCGCCATTTTCCTAACGTCGGGGCCTATCGCTTTTTCGTTGAGCAGGTTTGGCCTTTGCTCGACGACACCGCCATCGGCGCCACCGTCGTCGCCGGACCCGATCCGCAGCTCTACTGGCCCCACGCCTCGCCGGATACGCGTATCGATCTGCGTGGCTTCGTGGCCGATGTGCGCCCGCTCTACGCCGCTGCCAACCTGGTCCTGATTCCCACCGTCGTCTCCGCCGGCACGAATCTGAAGGCCCTGGAAGCGATGGCCATGCAGCGCGCCATCGTATCCACCACATCGGGCGCCGCCGGTCTCGGCCTGGAGCATGGCCGCTCCGTCTGGATTGCCGATACGCCCCAGGAGTTCGCCGCCGCCATCGGCCGGCTGCTGCATGACGCCGATCTCCGCTCCACGCTTGCCGTCAACGCCCGCAACATCGCCGTGGCCCGCTACGGCTGGCCCGCTCTGGCAGAATTGCAGACACAACTATGGCACTCACTACTCGCCCGCTGAAGCTGGCTGACCTGCCCGCGATCGAAGAGATCCAGGGTCTCAACCCCGCCGCCGCGCAGTGGAATCCGATCGACTACCTCGCCTATCACACCATCGTCTGTGAAGATGAGCGCGGCATCATTGCGTTCCTCTGTGCGCAGCTCATCCCGCCCGACGAAGTGGAGATCCTGAACCTCGCTGTCCACCCGCAGCACCAGCGCCAGGGCGTCGCCACGCACCTGCTGAACACTCTCGCCGCGCGCACGCAGCATCTGGATGTGCGCCAGTCCAACCTGACCGCCATCGCCTTCTACCGCAAGCTTGGCTTCCGCAAGGTGGGCCACCGCCGCAAGTACTACACGCGCCCCACTGAGGACGCCATCATGATGACGCGTCAGCTCAGCAGGTCCTGAACCACATCGCCGCTGACGTCAGTGAGTCGGTAGTGCCGTCCCTGGAACTTGTAGGTCAGCTTCTTGTGATCGATGCCCAGGCAGTGCAGAATGGTCGCCTGCAAGTCATGCACGGTGACCGGATTCTCCGTCACGTTGTAGCTGAACTCGTCCGTGGCGCCGTAGGTGACGCCGGGCTTCATGCCGCCGCCGGCCATCCACACCGTGAAGCAGCGGGGATGGTGATCGCGGCCGTAGTCGTCCTTGGTCAGCCGCCCCTGGCAGTACACCGTGCGGCCGAACTCGCCGCCCCACACCACCAGCGTGTCGTCCAGCATCCCGCGCTGCTTCAGATCCCGCACCAGCGCCGCGGCAGGCTGGTCCGTCTGCTTGCACATCTTCGGCATGCCCTCGGGCAGCTTGCCGTGATGATCCCAATCGCGGTGGTAGAGCTGGATGAAGCGCACGCCGCGCTCGGCCAGGCGGCGCGCCATCAGGCAGTTGTAGGCGAACGTGCCCGGCTTGCGGACGTCGGGGCCGTACATCTCCAGATCGGGTGCCGTCTCTTTGGAGAGATCGGTGAGCTCCGGCACGGAGGACTGCATCCGGAACGCCATCTCGTACTGCGCGATACGCGTGGCGATCTCCGGGTCGCCCGTCTCGGCCAGCTTGAGCTCATTGGCCCGCTTCAACGTATCGAGAAAGACCTGCTGGTTTTCGGCTGGAAACCCGTCCGGACGGGACAAGTACAGCACCGGATCGCCGACGGAGCGGAACTTCACGCCTTGAAACCGCGAGGGCAAAAAGCCGCTGCCCCAGAGCCTGTCGTACAGCGGCTGCCCGCCGCCGCCGCCGCCTGGCGAGATCATCACCACGAAGCCCGGCAGGTTCTCCGTCTCCGCGCCCAAACCGTAGACGACCCAGGCGCCCATGCTGGGGCGGCCTGCCACCTGGAAGCCTGTCTGAAAGAACGTAACCGCCGGATCGTGATTGATCTGCTCCGTGTTCATGGACTTCACAAACGTCAGATCGTCCACGATCTTCGCGGTGTGCGGCAGCAACTCGCTGACCCACGCGCCGGACTTGCCGTGCTGCGCGAACGTGTACTTCGACGGCACCATGGGGAAGCTCAACTGCGACGCCGACATTGTGGTCAACCGTTGGCCCATGCGCACGGACTCCGGCAGGTCTTTGCCCAGCATGTCCGTCACCTTGGGCTTGTAATCGAATGTCTCCATCTGCGACGGGCCGCCGGACTGGAACAGGTAGATGATCCGCTTGGCGCGCGGCTTGTGATGCGGCCCCGTGGCCGCCATCAGGTTCCCCAGCGCCGCCACGCCGAGCCCGCCCGGTAGCCGTTTCAGCAGTTCACGCCGCGTCATCGTCCGCTACTCCTTCGTGATCGCTTCATCGAGATTCAACACCAGGCTCGATATCGCCGCGTAGGCCGCCAGCTCCGGCGCCGCCAATCCCTCGGCTTTCGGGGCTGCGCCCTGCTGCAGGTACTTGCCGGCATCCGCCGGATGCTCGCCATAATACTGCTGGAACCGCCGCAGGGCCGCTTCAAACAATTCCGCCTCTTCGCGTTTTGGCGCGCGTGCCAGCACGAGACGGAACGCATACGCCACGCGCTCGCCCGGCGTCGCGCCGCCCTCGCGCATCACCCGCTCGCCCATCTTGCGTGCGGCCTCCAGGAACAACACGTCGTTCATCAGGCTGAGGGCCTGCAACGGCGTGTTGGTGCGCGACTCGCGGACTGCGCAGGTCTCGCGCGTGGGCGAATCGAAATTCACCATGCCCGGCGGCGCCACCGTCCGCCGCCAATACGTATACAGGCTCCGCCGCCACAGCCCCTCGCCTTTGTCAGGTTCATAGCCCTTGCCGCCGGACAACTCCTGCCACAACCCGGGTGGCTGGTACGGCTTCACGGACGGCCCGCCGACTTTCTCCACCAACAGCGCCGACACGGCCAGCGCCTGATCGCGAATCATCTCCGCTGGCAGCCGGATGCGCGGCCCGCGCGCCAGCAGGCGGTTCTCCGGATCGCGCGCCAGCAACTCCGGCGCCGCGGCGGACGCCTGGCGGTAGGTGGCAGACGTCACCATCGTCTTCAGGATGTGCTTCACGTCCCAGCCTCTGTCCATGAACTCCACGGCCAGCCAGTCCAGCAACTCCGCATGCACGGGCCAGTCCCCCTGGGAGCCGAAATCCTCCACCGTCTTGACGAGGCCCATACCGAACAACATCTGCCAGAAGCGATTGACCGTCACGCGCGCCGTCAACGGGTTGCCGCGGTCCACCAGCCAGTAGGCCAATCCGAGCCGGTTGGCCGGCCACTCCGGCTTCATCGGCGGCAGTGCCGCGGGCACAGCAGGCGCCACCTCTTCGCCGTGGGCGTCATAGGCCCCGCGCTTCAGCACGTAGGCCTGGCGCGGCCTGGACTCCTCCATGACCATCACGGTGGGCACGGTGAGCAGGTACTGCTGCCGCTCTTCCTCCAACCGCGCCAGCGCCTTGCGCTCCGGGGCGTACAGTTCCTGAAACCACAGCCGCATGCGGTCCCGGCGCCCCTGCTCAGTCAGGAGCACTACCGCGCCCACTTCCTGTTCCGTCAGCGCCCGCCCATACACACGCACATCGCGAATCGCGCCCGTGAACCGCTGCCCGCCGCCGGCCCCGATGCGGAACGGTTCCTTGGTATCCATCGGCCACATGCACTGATCCAGCATCACCTTGAACTTCTTCGGCTGCCCGTTCACATAGACCCGCACGCCGGCGGTTCGCATCTTGCCGTCGTAGCTCACCAGCACATGCGACCACTCGTTCAATGCCACCGGATCCTCGGTTTCGAGCCGCATCCCCAGATCGCTCCAGCGGTAGATCACATGCAACCGCAGCTTGCCTTCCACCAGATGCAGGAAATGGCCCTGGCCCTCAAATTGATCCTCGCCCCGGGAGAGAATCGCGGCGTTCTTCGTCTCAGGCCGGATCCAGGCGGCGAACGTGAACGCGTCGTTGTAGTTGAACTGCGCCACCTTGCCGCCCACTTCCAGCACGCGCTTTCCATCGAACTTCTCTTCGTCCGCTGTCCGGTGCGCCAGGGCGCTCGTTACCGTCCAGTTGTCGTCCTGCAGCCCCTTCTCCCACTGCGCCTGCGCCTTCCGTTCCGCCGGTCCGGCGCGCTCCACCGCCAGTCGCGCGGCCGCAATCCGCCGCTCCAACTCATCGAGCTTCGCCTGCTGCTCCGGCAGTGGCGCATGCATGTACGGCTGGTCGTTGCCGAAGTTGTAGGCAAAGCCCAGGTCCGGCGTGTTGTTGTAGAAGGCGAACAGCGAGTAGTAGTCGCGCTGCTTGATGGGATCGAACTTGTGATCGTGGCAGCGGGCGCAGCCGACGGTGAGGCCCAGCCACACCGTCCCGGTCGTCTCGGCCCGGTCCGCCACATACTGCACGCGGTACTCTTCATCCACAATCCCGCCCTCGGCGGTGGTGGGATGGTTGCGGTGAAACGCGGTGGCCACGCGCTGCGCCGTCGTCGCGTTCGGCAGCAGATCCCCGGCGATCTGCTCCACCGTGAAGCGGTCAAACGGCATGTTCGTCTGGAACGCCGCAATCACCCAATCGCGCCATCGCCACATGTCGCGCGGCCCGTCCGATTGATATCCGTTCGTGTCGGCGTACCGCCCCGCCTCCAGCCACCGGATCGCCATGCGCTCGCCATACCGCGGCGACTGGAGCAACCGGTCCACCACACGCTCATAGGCTCCGGCGGTGCGATCCGCGACAAACGCGGCCACCTCCGCGGGCGCCGGCGGCAGCCCGGTCAAATCCAGCGTCACCCGCCGGATCAAGGTCTCCCGCGTGGCCTCAGGCGCTAGCGGCAGACCCTCCTTCGCCAATCGCTCCCGGACCAGTTGATCGATACTGTCTCTGCCCGCGTTCCGCGCCGGCGGAATCAGAGACCAGAACGCCTCGTACCTGGCCCCCTGCTCAATCCACGTCCGCAACACCCCGATCTCGCGATCCGTCAAACGCTCATGCCCCAGATACGCCGGCGGCATGCGCTTCACGCGGTTCGTCGATGTGATCCGCTCCAACACCGCGCTCTGCGCCAGCGTCCCCAACTTGGCGCGCGCGTCCTCCTCGCGGTCCAGCCGCAGACCGCCTTTCCGGCCCGCCGCGTCCGGACCGTGGCACGCAAAGCACTTGTCGGAAAGGAGCGGGCGCACCTCGCGGTTGAACGACACGGGCTCGGCGGCCAGGGCCGCGCCGCAAACAAACCAGATGAGTTGCCGATACACTGCCCAGCCACGCTCCCAGAAGAGTGCCAATGAGCGTGAGTATATCGGTTTTCCACGCCTCAGCGGGCGCCAGGCAATCGGGCGGGCCGTCGGGCGGCCTGATTGCGGGTTTCGTTGCCCGGCAGATCCACCGCCAGTTCACACGCGCCGTCGAGACACTGCAGGAACGTGATCGCGCGGTCAGCATCTTTGACCAGCACGTGCCGCCGCAGGTTGCGGATCTTCTACTCAAAC
>JBBQLF010000054.1:0-13282 GCA_038327695.1 Bryobacterales bacterium | reverse complement strand
AGCCAAACATGGAGTAGTAGATGTAGAACGGCATGGCCGGCACGCCGTAGTTGGCGTAGGCCGTGCCCGCGGCCGTGAAGCTGGCGAGCGAGCCGGCCTCATTAATGCCCTCCTCCAGAACCTGGCCGTCGCGCGCTTCCTTGTAGTAGAGGAACTGCTCGCTATCGACGGGCTTGTAAAGCTGGCCGGAAGGCGCGTAGATGGAGATCTGGCGGAACAGGCTCTCCATGCCGAAGGTGCGCGCTTCGTCGGGAATGATAGGGATGATGAGCTTGCCCAGATCCTTGTTCTTGAGAAGGGTCTTAAGGACAGACACGAAGGCCATGGTGGTGGAAACAGGCCGGCCGCCGCTGCCCTGCAACGAATCGTGGAACTCCTCCAACTGAGGCACCGGCAAGGTGAACGGCTTGGGCTTGCGAACGGGCAGCGGGCCGCCGAGCGCCTTGCGCCGGGCCCTGAGGTACTCCAGTTCCGGCGAATCATCGGCCGGGCGGTAGAAGGAGACCGTGTGGACGGCGTCCTCGGGAATGGGCACCTGGAAACGGTCTCGCAACTTGAGCAGCTCCTGCTCATTCATCTTCTTCTGCTGGTGGGTGGTGTTGCGGCTCTCGCCGGCCTCACCCATGCCGTAGCCTTTGACGGTCTTGGCCAGGATCACGGTGGGTCCGGCGGTGGACTCAAAGGCGCGCTTGAAGCCGTTATAAACTTTCACCGGATCGTGCCCGCCGCGCCGCATGGTGCCGATCTGTTCATCGGTCAGATCGGCGACCAGTTCCAACAGCTCCGGATATTTGCCGAAGAACTCGGCGCGCACGTAAGCACCGCCGCGCATCTTGTAGTTCTGGAATTCGCCGTCGACGCACTCGTGCATGCGGCGCACCAACAGGCCGGACTTGTCCTTCTCCAGCAGCCGGTCCCAGTCACTGCCCCACACCATCTTGATGACGTTCCACTGCGCGCCGCGGAAGAAGCCTTCCAACTCCTGGATGATGTTGCCGTTGCCGCGCACGGGACCATCGAGGCGCTGCAGATTGCAGTTCACGACGAAGATGAGATTATCGAGCTTCTCATTGGCGGCGATCTGGAGGGCGCCGCGGGATTCCGGCTCGTCCATCTCACCGTCGCCGAGGAACGCCCAGATCTTGCGATTGGTCTTGGGCAGGATGCCGCGGTTTTCTAGATAGTGCATGAAACGCGCCTGGTAGATGGCGCTGATGGGCCCCAGGCCCATGGAGACGGTGGGGAACTGCCAGAAATCCGGCATCAGCCACGGGTGGGGATACGAACTCAAGCCCGGCGCCTCTCGCAGTTCGTGGCGGAAGTTCTTCAGGTGTTCCTCGCTGAGGCGTCCTTCGAGAAACGCGCGCGAGTACATGCCCGGCGAGGCGTGGCCCTGGAAGTAGATGAGATCGCCCGGCTGATCGCCCTGCTCGTGCGGAATCGACCCGCGGAAGAAGTGGTTCAAGCCCACTTCATAGAGTGTGGCCGAGGAGGCAAAGGTGGAGATGTGGCCACCGATGCCGTCGTCATATTTATTGGCGCGCACAACCATGGCCACCGCGTTCCAGCGCACCAGGCTCTTGATGCGCCGTTCGAGGGCACGATCGCCCGGATAGGGGACTTCCTCTTCCACCGGGATGGTGTTGAGGTACGGCGTCGTCACGCCGATGGCCGCGGGCACGCCTTTGAGCGAGGCGTCAATGGCCAGCCGTTCCAGCAGGTACCGGGCCCGCTCAGGGCCACCCTCCTCGATCACCTGATCGAGGGCTTCCATCCACTCCTGCGTCTCGATCGGGTTCAAGTCTTCAGGCTTGTCTACTTTGTTTCTCAGCATGGGTGTCCAGATGCGGATCTGACTTCGATTTTAACCTGTTTCCGGTTCAGCCTCGGTGTCCTCTAATTGGATGCGCGGGCAGTGCGCACGGACTCAATGCAGCCATCCGGTCTCCTGGCCATAGTAGTCCAGGCAGGCAGTGAGCACGCGCGTGTACAACCGGACCAGGGCTTTGTCGGTGGAGGCGAGCTCGGCGCACTGCGCCGCGACCACCGGTCTGCGGCCGGCAAGCGCCGGATTGGGCCAGCCTTTGCGGCCGTTGGCGTTGTAGGAGCGAAGTGCCCCTTCCAGCACGTGCTCGACAATCTGGCGTGAATCGACCAGGCTCAAGCCGGAAGCCCGGAGGCTCCGGGTGGCCGCATCCACCAGCGGCGTCACCAGAGCCGACACCGTGATCATCCCTGCGCCATAGAGTGACTTGCCCCGCGGCTTGCACTCAACGCAGCGCACGCCGCCGCCGGATGCCCAGGCCCGCACGGCCCGCACGGCAGCGGAGTCTCCGTTCACGATCATCAACGGCCGTGCAGCCACAGGCGAAATGGCCACGGAACAGACCACCAGCCCCGCCGCCGCGGCCAGGGCCAGAGCGGAATCCCCAAACTCGTCATCGATCAAGGCAACCGGACAAGCCCCATCAGGCAGGCGGCACAGCAGTGCGGCGCACTCTGACGGCTTGGCCTGTAAGACCACTAGCCGGCAATTGGCTAGCTCTTCAGGGCCGGCCGGCCAGCCGGCGCGTAGTACGTTTGCGTAGCGCGAAGCCAGGCGGCGGTTGGCGGCGACAATGGGGCCCACAGCCCGGACGAGGGAGGGCAAACGAGCCAGGGCGGACTCAGTCATCCTCCCGGCCGCCATCAATCCCACGAGATTCGATTTTTTCATATGGATTCGGTGTCTTCAACAACTTGACACGATCACGATACTGCGCCGCCTTCTCGAATTCAAACGCCTTGGCGGATTCGCGCATCTTGCGTTCGAGGTCTGCGATCAATTCGTTCCGCTGCTGCGGCGTGAGCAGCTCAATCTCAGCATCGCTCTCAATGGGCGGCGTGGCGTAGTCGCCCTCGCAGACAGCGATGAGGCTCATGTCGATCGGTTTGATGATCGATTGCGGCGTGATGTTGTTTTCGATGTTGTAGTCCACCTGGATCCGGCGGCGGCGGTCCGTCTCGTCGATGGCGCGCTTCATGCTGTCCGTCATCACGTCGGCGTACAAGATGGCGCGGCCGTTGATGTGGCGCGCGGCCCGGCCGACAGTCTGGATGAGGGAACCGGTGGAACGGAGGAAGCCCTCCTTGTCCGCGTCCAAAATGGCCACCAGCGACACTTCCGGCAGGTCCAGTCCTTCCCTCAGCAGATTGACGCCGATGAGCACGTCGATCTCACCGCGCCGCAGATCCCGCAGGATCTTGACGCGGTCCAGCGTGGAGACTTCACTGTGCATGTAGGCGTTCTTCACGCCGAGTTCGGCGTAGTATTCGTGGAGATCCTCGGCCATGCGCTTGGTCAGCGTGGTGATCAGCACGCGCTCATTGAGCTCCACGCGCTTGCGGATCTCGTTGAGCAGATCGTCCACCTGCCCCTTGATGGAGCGGACTTCAACTGGCGGATCCACCAGCCCCGTGGGCCGGATCACCTGCTCGATTACGACGCCCGCCGTCTTCTTCAGCTCATACGGTCCCGGTGTGGCGGAAACGTAGACGGTCTGATGCACCCGGTTTTCAAACTCCTCAAAGGTGAGCGGCCGGTTGTCCATGGCGCTGGGCATGCGGAAACCGTAGTTGACCAGGGTGTTCTTGCGCGAGCGGTCCCCATGGTACATGCCGCCGATTTGCGGGACGGTCTGGTGGCTCTCGTCCAGCATCAGAATGGCGTCGGCCGGCAGATAGTCCAACAGAGTGGGCGGGGGTTCGCCCGGCAGGCGCCCGCTGAAATGGCGCGAGTAGTTCTCGATGCCATGACAGTAGCCCATCTGGCGGATCATCTCGAGGTCGAACATGGTCCGCTGCCAGATGCGCTGGGCCTCGATGAGCTTGCCCTGCGTCTCCAGTTCCTTGTGCCACCAGACCAGCTCACGCTCAATGCTGACCATGGCCTGCTCTTTGGTTTCCGGCGTCATGACGTAGTGCGTCTTGGGGTAGATGGGCAGGCGGCGGTAGGTTTCTTTCACCTGTCCCAGAAGAGGATCGATGCGCGATAGGGACTCGACCTCGTCACCCCACAACTGGATGCGGATGGCGTCGTCGTCGTAGGTGGGCCAGATCTCGATAACGTCTCCGCGCACGCGGAATGTCCCGCGGCCAAAGTCCATGTCGTTGCGCTGGTACAGGATCTCGACCAGCTTCTTGGTGATCTGGTCGCGGCGGATGGTCTGGCCCGTCTCCAGCATCAGCAGCATGCCGAAGTAGGCTTCCGGCGAACCGAGACCGTAGATGCAGGAGACGCTGGCGACAATGATGCAGTCGCGGCGCTCAAACAGAGTCTTGGTGGCTTTGAGGCGGAGTTTGTCCAGCTCGTCGTTGATAGTCGCCTCCTTCTCAATGTAGGTATCGGAGGCGGGGACATAGGCCTCCGGCTGGTAGTAATCGTAGTAGCTGACGAAGTACTCCACGGCGTTGTTCGGGAAGAATGTCTTGAACTCCTGGTAGAGCTGAGCGGCCAGGATTTTGTTGTGCGCCATGACGAGCGCGGGCCGTTCAGTCTGCTGGATCACCTTCGCCATGGTGAACGTCTTGCCGCTGCCGGTCACGCCAAGAAGGACCTGATGCTGCTCTTCGGATTCGACGCCGCGCACCAGCTGATCGATGGCCTGGGCCTGATCCCCTTTCGGCGTGTAATCGATTCCCAGATGGTAAGGCATTGATCACTTCCTCTTCTGGGGCGCGGACTGGATGTTGAACTCACAGCCGATCATGGCACTGAGGGCCAGCAGGTACATCCAGACACAGAGCGCCATGACGGCCCCGATGGAGCCATAGAGCACGTTGTAGTTGGTGATATTGCGCACATACCAGCCAAACGCAGTGGTCAGCAGCAGCCACAACCCGGTGGCGAGAAAAGACCCCGGCCAGATAGGCCGTTTGGGCCCGGCGTCCGGTCCATAGAGATAGAGCAAACCCGCCACGATCACCACGGCAGTGGCAGCCACCAGGTAGCGTGCGCCCATGACGATGAACTTCACGCCGCCCGTTACCGTCTCTCCGGCATCCAGGAGCCCCAGCACGAGCAGAATCCGGGTCTCCACCCAATCGCCGAAAAGCATCAGCGCCGTTGCGCCCAGCACCGGCACGATGGATACCAGCACCAGCCACATGGAGATCCAGCGCTCGTGCACAATGCCGCGGGAATTTTTGCGCTGGTAGGCCGCCTGAAAACCTTCCATCAGGCTGATCATCACGCCCGACGCCGCCCACAACGCCAGGACCGATGCGGCAATCGGAACCGCCAGCGGTCGGGCGCCGCTCTGCGTCATCTGGACCCGCAGCAACTCATCCATGCCGGCCGGCGCCACGATGAAGACGGCATCGATGATCTTGCGCGACACGGCCTCAGCATTCATCTGCACCAGAATCGCCGTCGTCGTCGTCAGTACCGGCAGGAAGGCGAGCAATGCCGAATACGCCGCACCCTTGGCAACGGCGAGAGCGCCGTGTTCATAGGCGCCTATCAGCGCGCGCCACAACCTGGTCCAGAAGGTGATCACGTTTCCGCAATTATCCCAGAAATGCTACGAGATCACGATGAGGAGGTCTTTTGGCTGGACGGTCTGACCGACGGTGACGGCCCGCTCGGCGACCTTGCCGGCGATGGGGGCGTAGACCGTGGTCTGCATCTTCATGGCCTCCATCACGAGCAGCTTGTCGCCCTTCTTCACAAGCTGATTGAGCTCCACGGCGATTGCGGTGACCGCTCCAGGGATGGGGGCGCCGACGTGGCCTTCCTTGGCCGGATCGGCCTTGGGATGGGAGCGTGTTTCGGCTTTCAGTTTGCGATCGCGCACGGTGACTTCGCGCGGCTGGCCGTTGAGCTCGAAGAACACCGTCCGCGTGCCATCCGGATGGGCCTCGCCAACGGCAACGAATTTGATGACGAGATTCTTGCCGGCCTCGATCTCAATAGCGATCTCCTCGCCGTTCTTCATGCCGTAGAAGAACGCGGGCGAGGGGAGCACGGTGAGATCGCCGTAGGCGGTGCGGGCCTTGTCGAACTTCAGATAGACGTCGGGGTACATGACGTAGCTCATCAGATCGGCGGCGGCGGGCTTGTGGCCGGTCTTTTTCTCGATCAGGAGCCGGGCTTCGTCGAAGTCGATGGGCACCAGCTTGGCGCCGGGCCGGCCCTTCACCTGCTTGCGGCCGCGGAGGATGACCGAGGCGATCTTCTTCGGCCAGCCGCCCTCGGGCTCGCCGAGGGATCCCTCGAACATGTCCACCACAGAGTTCGGAATGTTCAGACTGTGGCCCTCGCCGAGGTTTTCAAATTCGTGCACCGTCATGCCGTGCTGGATGAGGAACAGAGCCATGTCGCCGACCACCTTGCTGGACGGCGTCACCTTGACGATGTCGCCGAAGGCATGGTTGACATCGGCATACATGCGGGCAATCTCCGGCCAGCGCGGCCCGAGGCCGAGGTTTTCAGCCTGCTCGCGCAGGTTCGTATACTGGCCGCCGGGCATCTCGTGCAGGTACACGTCCGCGGTACCGGCGCGAGGGGCTGTGTCAAACGGCGCGTAGTTGGCGCGGACCACTTCCCAGTAATCGGAGCAGCGGTTGAGGGCGTCGAAGTCGAGCTGGGTGCCGCGCGTCTTTTCGTGCTGGAGCGCGGCCACAATGGAGTTCATGTTGGGCTGGGAGGTGGAGCCGGACATGGATGAAATGGCCGCGTCCACCACATCGCAACCGGCCTCGGCGGCTTTCAAAATGGAGGCCGCATTCAACCCGCTGGTGTCATGGGTGTGGAAGTGCAGGGGGAGCCCCACCTCTTCTTTCAGCGCCTTGACCAGCTTGTGCGCCGCGTAGGGCTTGAGCAGGCCGGCCATGTCCTTGATGGCCAGCGTGTGCGCGCCCATGCGCTCCAACTCCTTGGCCATCTTCACGTAATAGGCGAGAGAGTACTTGTCGCGTTTGGGGTCCAGAATGTCGCCCGTATAGCAGATGGCGGCCTCACAGACGCGGCTGGTGCGGCGCACGCTCTCCATGGCCACCTTCATGTTGGGGAGCCAATTGAGAGAGTCGAAGATGCGGAAGATGTCGATCCCCTCTTCGGCGGCAACCTCCACGAAGCGCCTGACCGCGTTGTCTGGGTACGCCGTGTAGCCGACTGCGTTGGAGGCGCGGAACAGCATCTGGAAGCAGATGTTGGGGACAGCGGCGCGGAGTTGGCGCAAACGCACCCAGGGGTCTTCCTGGAGGAAGCGCATGGCGACGTCGAAGGTGGCGCCGCCCCACATTTCCAGGCTATAAAGGCCGCTCAGCTTGTGGGCGTACCAGTTGGCGATGCGGGTCATGTCCCAGGTGCGCATGCGGGTGGCCATGAGGGACTGATGGGCATCGCGCATGGTGGTGTCTGTGATGAGAAGGCGCTTCTGCTTGCGGGTCCACTCGGCGAAGCCAGCTGCGCCGAGCGAGTCCAGCAACTGGCGCGTGCCTGGGGGCGGCGGGGTGGCGACGTGCGGCGGGACGGGCGGGTTGCGCAGCACCGAGGGCGGCGCGCGGTGGGCCATCTCCGGATTGCCGTTCACCACGACCTCGCCAAGATAGGAGAGCAGGCGCGTGGCGCGGTCCTGGCGCGGCTTGAACCGGAAGAGCTCCGGGGTGTGCTCCAGGAAGGTGGTGGTGGCCGCGCCGCGCTGGAAGTCGGCGTTGCCGACCACCATCTCCAGGAAGGGGATGTTGGTCTTGACGCCGCGGATGCGGAACTCGCGCAGGGCGCGGTCCATGCGCTGGCAGGCGTGCGGGAAGGTGTTGCCCCAGGCTGTGACTTTGACGAGGAGGGAATCGTAGTAGGGCGTGATGACCGCGCCGCCGTAAGCGGAGGCGCCGTCGAGCCGGATGCCGAAGCCGGCCGGGGAACGGTAGGTCTGGATCTTGCCATAGTCGGGGAGAAAGCCCTTGGCCGGATCCTCGGTGGTGACGCGGCATTGCAGCGCGCAGCCGTGGACGAGGATGCCTTCCTGGGCGGGGATGCCCATTTCAGCGCCGTGCAACGCCAGGCCGTGCGCCACCTGAATCTGGGCGCGCACGATGTCTATACCGGTGACCTGTTCAGTGACCGTGTGCTCCACCTGCACGCGCGGGTTGACCTCAATGAAGAACCACTCGCCGGTGCCTGTGTCCACCAGGAACTCTACCGTGCCGGCGGAGTAGTAGCCGGCGTGGCGGCAGAGTTGCACGGCGGCGGCGCAGAGCCCGTCGCGGATCTTCTGATCCAGCCCGATGGCCGGGGCCACCTCCACCACCTTCTGATGGCGGCGCTGGACGGAGCAATCGCGCTCCCAGAGATGGACGATGTTGCCGTGGGTATCGCCGAGGATCTGCACTTCCACGTGCTTGGCGTGGCGGATGTAGCGCTCCAGAAAGACAGCGCCGTTGCCGAAGGCAGCCAGCGCCTCGGCCGTGGCTTCGTGGAAACGCGCTTCGAGCTCGTCGGGCTTGTTGACGACGCGCATGCCGCGGCCCCCACCGCCAAAGGCGGCTTTCAGAATGAGGGGGAAGCCGATGGAGGGGGCAAGGCGGCGGGCGGCGGCAAAGTCCACCACGGGTTCTTCGGTGCCGGGCAGAACCGGCACGCGCGCCTGGAGCGCGAGGCGGCGGGCGGCCGTCTTGTCGCCGAGCCGGTCCAGAATGTCCGCGCCCGGGCCGACAAAGGTGATACCGGCGGCCTGGCAAGCCCGCGCCAAAGCTGGGTTTTCGCTGAGAAAGCCGTAGCCGGGGTGGATGAAATCGACGCCCTTTTCTTTGGCCAGCGCCACGATGCCGGCGACGTCCAGATAGGCCTGGACGGGGCCCAGACCCTCGCCGATCAGGTAGGCTTCATCGGCCTTGAAGCGATGCAGGCTGAGGCGGTCCTGCTGGCTGTAAATGGCCACCGTACTGATCCCTAACTCATTGGCAGCACGGAAGATCCGGATCGCAATCTCCCCTCGGTTCAAGGCCAGTAACTTCTTCATTAGAATCAGGCTAGCACGGGGCCCGAGCTGGTGCCGTGAACGCCCGAAGGATGGCGTTTCAGGGAAACCGCTTGCTGAGGCGCGCAGCCCGGAGTCGAGGCGCGGCAGCGCGGCTGGGAGGCGAGGCGCGGAAGCGCAACTGGGAGGCGAAGCGCGGCAGCGCGGCCCGGAGGCGAAGCGCGGCAGCGCGGCCCGGAGGCGAAGCGCGGCAGCGCGGCTGGGAGGCGAGGCGCGAAAGCGCGGCTGGGAGGCGAAGCGCGAAAGCGCGGCTGGGAGGCGACGCGCAGAAGCGCGGCTGGGAGGCGAAGCGCAGAAGCGCGGCTGGGAGGCGAAGCGCGGCAGCGCGGCTGGGAGGCGAAGCGCGGCAGCGCGGCCCGGAGGCGAGGCGCGGCAGCGCGGCTGGGAGGCGAGGCGCGCCAGCGCGGCTGGACCGTCACGGCACTGGGATGGAACATTCGGGCAGACTCGTCCGTAATAGAGTTGACGAGGTGATCATGCGCAAACTCCCGTTCGCTCTATTATTGGCATCCGGCTCGCTGGTGCTGGCCGGCTGTGACCTGGACATGGAGGACTGGGGCAACTCAGGCCGTTACAAGGAGGATTTCTCCTCCACCCACAAGCTCGCCTCCGGCGGCCGGGTGATGCTGGAAAGTTTCAACGGCGGCGTGGAGATTATGGGCTGGGACAAGGACAGCGTGGAGGTGAGCGGCACGAAGTCCGCCGCCCGCGAGGACGTGATGAAGCAGATCAAGATCGACGTGGTCAGCGAAGCCGACTCGATCCGCATCCGCGCCATCCGGCCGGTGGAACACAACTGCAACTGCGGTACGAAGTTCATGCTGAAGGTGCCGAAGAAGGTGATTCTGGATATGATCCAGACGTCCAACGGCGGAGTGAGGGTGGAGTCCATTACCGGCAACTCGCGGCTGAAGACCTCCAACGGCAGTATCCGCGTGTGGGGCGTGGACGGCAATCTGGAGGCCGTCACCTCCAACGCGAGTATTGATGTGGGGCAGTTCAAAGGCACGGCCGAACTGAGGTCGTCCAATGGCCGGATCAAGGCCGACGGCGTGCGGGGCGGCTTTGACGCCCGCACTTCCAACGCGTCCATCGATGCTACGGTGGCCGAGCTGGAACCGGGCCGGGCGGTGACGCTGGATAGTTCCAACGGAAGCATCACGCTAACGCTGGAGACCTGGAAGAACAACGACATCAAGGCGCATACTTCCAACTCTTCGATCAATGTGCGGCTGCCGGACAAGGTGGCGGCCGATCTCAACCTGACGACGTCCAATGGAAGCATTACCACGGACTTCGAGATCACCACTTCGCAGATGAGCAAGACGCATGTGGTGGGCAAGCTGAACGGCGGCGGGCCGCGGCTGGATCTGACCACCAGCAACGGCAGTGTGCGGCTGATGAAGAGGTAGCGCGATAGAATTGGCATAGATCCGATTTCTATGCCATTCATTCACGACGATTTCCTATTAGGCGGCGAGAGTGCGCGCCGGTTGTATCACGAGTACGCCGGGGACGAGCCGATCCTGGATTACCACTGCCACCTTCCTCCCCAGGATGTGGCAGGCAACCGGCGCTTCGCCAACCTGACGGAGATCTGGCTGGAGGGCGACCACTATAAGTGGCGCGCCCTGCGGGCCAACGGCGTGCGGGAAGAGCTGGTAACCGGAGGGGCCTCACCCAGGGAGAAGTTCCTGGCGTGGGCGAAGACCGTGCCGGCCACGTTGCGCAATCCGCTGTACCACTGGACGCATCTGGAGCTGGCGCGGTATTTCGGCATCACCGAACTGCTGGACGAGAGCACGGCGGAGGCGATCTGGGACCGCGCCAATGAGATGCTGGCCACGCCGGAGCTCAGCGCCCACGGGATTCTGGCGAAGTTCCAGGTGAAGGCGGTCTGCACGACCGACGACCCGACAGACGATCTGGCGTATCACCGGCAGATTGCGGCGTCCGGCTTGGCGACCAAGGTTTACCCCACGTTCCGGCCGGACCAGGCACTGAACGTGCATCTGCCCGTTCAGTTCAACGACTGGGTGGGCCGGCTGACGGCGGTGTCCGGCATCGATGTGACGAACTTCGAGGACTTCCTGGAAGCGCTGGAGCAGCGGCACGACTTCTTCCACTCGATGGGCGGGCGGCTGAGCGATCATGGGCTGAACCATTGTTTCGCGGTGCCGTGCATCGAGGAGCGGGCGAGCTACATCTTTGAGCGGGCGCGCGCGCTGGTGGCCGCGAGCCCGGACGAGCAGGCGGAGTTTGCCAGCTACCTGATGCACTTTTTTGGAGTGCTGGATGCGGAAAAGGGCTGGACGAAGCAGTTGCACCTGATGGCACAGCGGAGTAACAACACGCGGCTGCTGGAGCAACTCGGTCCGGATACCGGGTTTGATTCCATTGGCGACATGCCGCAGATCGACGCACTGTCGCGCTACCTGGACGGGCTGGATCAGGAAGGTTCGCTGCCGAAGACGATTATCTACAACCTGAATCCGGCGTGGAACTACGCCTTTGCCACGATGGCTGGCAACTTCCAGGACGGGACGGTGGCGGGCAAGATCCAGCTTGGCAGCGGATGGTGGTTCCTGGATCAGAAGGAAGCGATGGAGTGGCAGATGAACGCGTTGTCGAACTGCGGGCTGCTCTCGCGCTTTGTGGGCATGTTGACGGACTCGCGGAGTTTCATGTCGTATCCGCGGCATGAGTACTTCCGGCGGACGCTGTGCAACCTGCTGGGCGAGGACATGGACAAGGGGCTGCTGCCGCGCGACCTGGCGCTGGTGGGCGGGATGGTGCGCGGCATCTGCTACGGCAATGCGCGGGAGTATTTCGGGCTGGCGATTTAGGGCCGGCGCGACTGGGTCGCGCGCGGGCGAGAGCGGCCGTCGTAGGCGACTGCGAGAAGGCATTCCGAGGACACGCGACCGGGGTCGCGCGCGGGCGAGAGCGGCCGTCCCGGCCAGTTCGTCGTCCCCCCAGAACCCCCTCCGACCGGGGTCGCGCGCGGGCGAGAGCGGCCGTCCTGCTGCAGCCGGGACCGCGTGGAGGAGCGCGTTTCGCGGAAACCGCTTGCTGACGCGCGCGGCTCAGAACCGGGAGACGCGGCTCAGAACCGAGAGGATTCGCGGAAACCCGAGAGGCGATGGCCGAGGCGCACTTGTTCACTCGGCCGCATTGCTAAATGAAGGCGATGACGTCGATCTCGATGAGGGAATCGCCAGGGAGATCGAGGGCGACCGTGGTGGTACGCACCGGCGGCTCGGCGCCAAAGCGGCCCAGAAAGACCTCGTTCATGGGCTTGTAGTCTTCCATTTTCTTGAGGAACACGCTGCACTTCAGCACCTTTTCCATGGAGGAGCCGGCGTTGGTGAGCTCCTTCTCGATGTCGTCCAGGACGGTTTTGGTGTGGGCCTTGATGTCGCCGGCGTAGTGGGCACCCTTGCCGGCGATGAACAGCAGGTTGCCGTAAGACACGGCGGAGTTGAACAGCGGCGGCTTGGCGGGCGGCGGGCCCTTGCGGTGGACCTTCTTCTTCGGGGCCTCCTGGGCGGAGGCGGACGTGGCGGCGGGCGCGGCGAGGACCGCGGCGGCGGTGAGGAATTTGCGACGGGAATCAGCCATGAACCTACTTTAGTTCAGGTGAGGGTGATGCGGCGCAGGTCGATCTTGTCGCGCTGCCAGACACCGAGCCCCATGGCGCCGCAGATCTCGACGTGCTCGGGCTGGCGGCGGAGGAAGGTGGAGAACTTGTCCGGGAGATCTTCGGCAATGGGCTTGCGGCCGGCGGCGGCGCGCTGGACGTCGAGCACTTCCCAGCCGATACGGTCCATGGCGACGGGGTCCGTGGAAAAGTACATGGTCTTGTGTTCCCAGACGAACTGGGGCTTGCCGCCGGGGCCGCCGTGGAACTGGCCCTTGATGCCGTCACAGACGTTGAGGACGGTCTTGTTGCGAATGACGGGGATGGAGACGGCGGCGGGAATGAAAGCGCCGCAAGCGTTGAGGGTGGGCGTGGAATGGCTGCGGGCGACGTTGTTGACGAGGCCGTGGGAGAGATTCTTGAGCGCGATGGTGACGCCGGCGGACTGGTGGTCCTTGATCAGGGCGACGTTGATGAGCTTGTTGATCTCTTTGGTGATGAACAGGGCGGCGTAGGAGCGGCGGGCGGTGAGATCGGAGATGTCCTGGCCGGGGAGGACGAGGGCCATGTCCATGTAGTGATCGGGATCGTAGCCTTCGATGTCCTGCTGTTTGGCGTTGTA
>JBBQLF010000053.1:0-13321 GCA_038327695.1 Bryobacterales bacterium | reverse complement strand
TCCCGATTTCGACAGAACTCGCGGACATGCTGCGGACGCTGCCGCATAAGTCGCAATGGATGTTTCCAACAGCTGGAGGTGAAGCGGAGGAGCATCTGCTCCGGCGGCTGAAACGAGTGGCGGAGCGGGTGGGAGTAGCTGATGCAAAACTGCATAAGTTTCGTCACACTTACGCCACCCGGTTGCTTGAGAACGGCGCTGATATTGTAACGGTGCAGCGCCTGCTGGGGCACAGCGACCTCGACACAACGAAACGGTATCTGAATCCCGACGGCGAACTGAGGCGTACTGCTGTGAACCGGCTTCGCCTGCCGGGCTGTATGAGCAAACAGAATTCCGATGCTGAGGTGGCGTAGAGAAGATTGCGCTCATCGATCCGAGACGGTCCTGGGAACGGTCTTCTTGCCCGCAGTGGGTTTCTTCATTCCAGCGGGTTGGAACGACTTTGCTTCCAACCATGCTCCGATATCAGCCTGGCGAAAACGGTGACTGGACTGGATGTGAACGTAGGGGATTCGGCCTTGCTTCGCATAACGGCAAATCGTCTTGTCCGAGATACCCGAGGTCGCGGCGATGTCTTTGGCCGTCAGGAGGCCACCGCACTCTTGAGAAGTGGCTCTGGGTTCGGTTGGCGCGGCTACCGGCGCCGCGCGGTTCGGCAACAGTAGCGCGCGTCGGAGTAGCTCCCGGAGCTGAAGGACTTGGAGCTTCGAGTTTGAACTACTGGGCGTGGGCAGCCTGCCGGAGCCTTCGAGAGCTGGCAGGAAAACGTCCGGCTCCGGTGCTGCTGCGGCCAACTCATCGCCGACCGCGTTGTGAACCTCCCACCATTGGGTCGTGATGGCGTCGGCTTCGCTTCTCAAACCTTCGATGAGGGCCTGAATCGCAGATTGGGTTTGGGTGAGCCCCTGCTGGTCCGCCGGTGTCTTCAGGCCCCGCGCGAACGAGTCATAGGCCGCGTCGATCCGGAGACTGAGGGATCGCATTCCGTCCAGGGCCACCTGGCGCATATCCAGCCTGCCCGGCAGAAGTTCACACTGCTCCAGCAATCTTGAGAGCCGATCGACAGGGCCCGTGGACTTCGCATTCCCCATGACTCGGGTGTAGTGCTCCCGTCAGCCTGCACCGCCTGCGCGGGAAGCGGGGCAGGGTGGGATTGTCCAGCAGCACAAAGCAGGCCGGGATCCTGACGCGCGGCAGGACGCCGGTCTGAGTTCTTGGACGTTCTTGAACGTTGCGGCGAGTGCGCGGCAAGTTTTAGTGATATTCTGTGGCGGATGGAAATAGCGTCCCTGGCACGGCATACGGAGAAGGGGACGTGTCCTCTCGGGCGGATTGACTGTCCGTGGTCACTCACGAGCAGGAGATTGCATCGCACGAGGATACGCTCGTGCGGATCCCGGCTTCGCAATTGCGCAATCGGCTGCCACCGTGCTTCGCACATTGCGGAGCAGGGGAAACCCGGCGGGTCGATATTCCCCAAGGGAACTACGCCCCGGTCTTCCGGAAGCTCGAGCCAGGCGAGCGGACTTCGACCCGGCAAAGAGAGTGGAGGTTGACATATGCTTGATCGCCGTAACTTCTTGTGTGTCTCCGCGGCATACGCCGGCCAGTGGAAATTTTCGCCCCTGGAACTGCATTCCGACTACCAGACGGCCGTGGACGGAATCGAATATTACTTCCTTGGCAACGGCAAGATCATCGCCGCCGTTCAGACCGTCGAGCGCCCGGAAGATGGAACCCACACCGGGCTGATCCTGATGCCGGCCGAGCGATTCGGGCGTAAGCACAGTTCTCTGCTATACAGCGTTCGCAGTGGCCTGCGCTACACTCGAATCGGCGTTTCGACCGGCGGCGCCGTAGTGTATCCGGAGCCCGGCAAATCCCGCGTTCGATGGGAGTATCCCGAAGCCGTCCCGACGGTCCTCATCGAGTGGGAAGCAGGCGATCTGCGGATTGCGGAGAGAATCCACTGCCTGGCAGACAACCCGGCGCTGGTCCGGGATGTGGCTATCCGGAACGTGGGGGTTCGCAACGCAACAGGCCGGGTGGTGGTCTGGCTGCAGCCCAATTCCAGCCTGCTGGACGAGTACGATGTGGATCGGCAGCGGGGCGTTCTTACCGCCAGTGGGTATCACCGTGTTCAGGTTTACGCCACGGGCGGCCCCGTAAAGACAACGGACCGGAGCCTGGAGGTGGAGGCCGGCGGGATTCCTCCCGGAGGTTCGGCGTCTGCGCGGATCGTCATGACTGTGGATGGGCCTGCGCCGTTCTTCTCAATCCAACGGGAACGTACCGCCGCATACTGGAACTCACGCGCCGAGTTGAAAACCGGGCACGCGGGACTCGACCATCTCTTTCACACCGCGCTGGCGGGAATCCGCGCCGCCGTGTCGAGTTCGGGCAAGATGGACGGCGGGATCTGGCAGTATAACCTGGAATGGGCTCGGGACCCCGTCATGGTGGCGCAGGCCGCGGCTGCGACCGGAGGCGACGACATCGCACGTTCCATCCTCGAACGGGTCTGGGCGCATTCGGTAACGGATGAGGGCAAGACCGTGGAGGCCAGCCGGACCCGCGAGCCGGCCGACATGGAACTCGATCAGAACGGCCAGGTGCTTTACGCCACATGGGCGCGTTGGGCGTGGACCGGCGACGACAGCTTGATACGCCGGTACTGGAAGCGCATTCACGCGACCGCGGACTATGTCCTCCAGCCGGTTTTCCGGGAAGCTTCTAGCGGGCTGTTGAAGAACACACGCGAGTTCTGGGAGCGCGGAGCCGGTCACGGATTCCAGGAGGGATTCGAGATCTCCTATCAGGTGTGGAACATCATCGGGCTGGAGAAATCAGCCAGCATGGCGGCCCGGATGGGGGATGGGGCCGCGCAGCGCAGGTGGCTGGACGCAGCCCGCCTCATGCGGGAGTCGCTGATCGGCCACTCCAGGTACTCGCTTATCGAGAACAACCGCTTCATCAAACGGCGACTGATGGACGGAAGGCCTCAACTGACAGTTGTGCCGCCCGACCGCTCCTTCCTCCCGCCCACGGCGCCGCTGCGTTCAGAGCCCGTGTGCTACTGCGATCCGGACACCGCCACTGTCTATCCTATAATCCACGAGATTGTGGACCCCCGGGGCGAGATCGCGCGGCATACGCTGGAAAGCATGGAAAAGCTGTGGAACCAGCGCTGGAGTGGCGGAGGCTACGGGCGCTACGATGTGACCTCCGAACCCGACTCGCCCGGACCGTGGCCGTTCGCGTCCATGTTCGTCGCGCGCGCGTGGCACGAGGCCGGGAACTACGCCATGGTGTGGCGTGTTCTCAACTGGATGCTCGAAGTGCAAGGCGGGCGCGGCGGGGCATGGTTCGAGGTATATGGACCCCGGCCTCTGGCCGGCTTTCCCGTCGGGATTGTGCCCTGGACCTGGGGTGAGATCCTCCTCTATTTCGTCCACCACTTTTTGGGAGTGAGGCCGGAGCCGGAGGCCCTGGTAATCCGGCCGCGGCTGCTCTCCGGCATCGAGAACGTCGAAGCTTCCGTTCTTGTGCGCGGGCAGCCCGTCCACTTGCGAATCGCGCGCGGGGCCACGCGCGCGACGGTGAATGGGATCCGGATGGACCTGAAAGAAGGCGCCATCCGCATAGACCCTCCGCGAAGAGCGACGCAGGTCGAATTCAGCTAGCCTATACCAGACCCTCCTGTCCGTGGACAGAACTCGGCGGCGCCGTGACATCAAGCACTTGCAATTCCCGGACCCCGCCCCGGCGAGGGCCACGGTACGCCGTGTTACAAAACAGGCTTCGTGCCCGAACTCATCCTCGCCCTGCTCGCCGCAGTCCGTGTCTTCTTTCGGAGCGGCCGCGATACCGCCATCGAAATCCTCGCGCTCCGGCAGCGGGTCGCGGTTCTCAAGCGGAAACGGCCGCGGCCGGCATTGCACTCCTGGGACCGGCTCTTCTGGATAGCGTTGCGCGACTTCTGGCCGCGCTGGCGCGACGTCCTTGTGATCGTGAAGCCTGAGACCGTCGCCCGATGGCATCGTGCCGGATTCCGCCTGTGATGGCGCTGGCGATCCAGGCAACGAGGTGGCCGGCCGAAGATCCAAAAGGAGATTCGGGCGCTGATTCGGTGTATGGCGAATGACAACTCCGGTTGGAGCCCGCCCCCCATTCATGCGGAACTGCAGAAGTTCGGTTTCGTCGTCTCTGAGCGAACGGTAGCTCGCTATCTGCGCCGCATTCGCCGCAGGGGCGACCCGGCCAAGCGGTGGATCGCTTTTCTCCAAAACCACCGCGAGGTGATCGCGGCATTCGATTTCATCACCGTGCCGGCGCTGACCTTCAACGTGCTGTACTGCTTCTTCGTGATCGCGCATGGCCGCCGGAAGGTCATCCACTTCAACGTCACACGCCACCCAACGGCGGACTGGGTGGTTCAGCAATTGCGCTTGGCGTTTCCCTGCTCATGTCCGTACAAGGCTGTGATTCTCGACAACGACTCGATCTTCAATGAACTCCTGGAATCTACGGGGCTGGAGCCGAAGCGGACGAGTATCCACTCGCCCTGGCAGAACGGAACCGCCGAACGATGGATCGGGAGTTGCCGCCGCGAAATGCTGGACCACGCGATCCCGCTGAACTTCGGCGGCTGTTCGGTGAGTATGTCGAGTACCACAATCTGGACCGTACTCGCGATTCGCCGAAGAAGGATGCACCAAGTCGACATGCGGTTGACGCCAAACCAAAGGCGGGAGCCGAAGTGATCGCGCCCGATCGCGTCGGCGGTCTGCACCATCGCTACATCTGGCGCCGAGCCGCGTGAACGGTGGCCATCTGAACAAGCGTGGAGGATTCAGTTGCCGGCCTCAACGCGGGGAACCGTACCGGTGTGCGCGGAACGGCCTGATCAACCGCGTTCGGCACCGATTCGGTCCGCCATGCCCTCATTTGGTGTCTCATCAGCCCACCCTGCGCTCGCAACCTCGGCGACTCTTTCCGCTACGAAACGTTACGCCGCGCCGGCGACGAGCATTTGGCTGCATACAGTGCTGGGCAGGTTGCGGTGACGATTGCACTCCGCCTGCCGTGGGAGAAGACTGTGAAAGCGGCGAGGCCGTTTCACGTCAGGCTGCTGACCCGGCCCTGATGTAGTTTCGCCATCCTGTTTCTCCCCACCCCCGGGTCAGCGTCACCTGATTAGCGGCGTCCTCCCTGGGTTTCGCCTCGTTGCATACGTTCGACAAAGCCGCCCTCAGCGGCAGCCTGCGCCCATCACGCAGTCAGCAGGGACAATCGCGCCAGCATTCGCAAGCTCACCGCGAGCTTCTCCGGCAGGCTCTCCTGCATTTCCGGGGTATCCGCATTGTCCGCTAGCTCCGCCGCTACCTGCGCGTGGTTCCGCGTACCGTCCAGCAACAGGACGAGTCGCCGAGCCATCTCATCGCCGAGATTCACCGAGTAGTGCCGCTGGCTTGTGACATCGTGCCTGCCCTGCGCCAATTGAGCACGTACCAGAGTGCTGGACATGGGCCGGGCGCTCACGCCCGCCACCTTCGGCGCTTCCACGCGGAACTCCAGTGCGCCCGTCATCATCAGGCGGATCAGACAATCCAGATCTTCCGCCGGATCCTGCCCCGGTAGGGGTAATTCGCGCGCCCGCATCATCTCCGGCCACGCCTTGCCCGCCGCCCGCAGGACAGCTTTCGCCACCGGATGATTCGTGGAGAGGCTGCGGTCCACCGCCAGCGCAAACGCCTGCGTGCCGTCTTCCTGCTCCGGTCCTGCTTCGGACTTCGAACTAACCCAGAGGCGCAAGAGCCGATCCAGCTCGATCCTCTGTGCCAACACCAACCCCTCGCGGCACAGCAGTGTCTCGCGAAACCGCCGCGCGGACGCGAAGTCCGCGTATTGGCGTTCCCGAGCCCGATCGCCTGTTTCAACATCGTATGGGAGCCCATGTTCCCGCACCGGATCGGCATCTCCCAAATACTGCAAGCCATGCTGCTGAGCCTGTGCCGTGAACTCTTCCACGTAGAGCGGGTCGTTGATTTCTGAAAGGTCGTCGTGAAACACGACGCTCTCGTGCCGGTTTAGAACCTCTTCGAGCTCCTCTCGGATGGCCGCCGGAAGGGCCTTGTCTTCCAACGCATTGATCGCTTTACCGGCGAACTCCTTCGCAGCCGCCACCTTCTTCTCCGGGTCGTCAATGCCCCGAGTGTGAACTTTCAACATGTCCCAGACGAATTTTCGGAAGTAGCAACCCGGCAGAGCGTTGTAGCTAATGAAGGCCACGCCCTTCGGCGCCAGATGTTGCTGGCAGATCCGCAGAATTCCTTCGCGCGCCGCCGGTGGCACCCACGAATACACGCCATGTACCAGGATGTAGTCGAACTCGCGCCCCGGCGCCGTCCAAGTGGTCAGATCGCCCTGCTCAAACTCGATGTTGAGCAGTCCCAACTGCCCGCTGAACTCGCGGCCCGCCGCCAGCGGCAACTCCGCCAAATCCACGCCCACGAACTGGGACCCCGGATAGTCATTCGCGATCGGGATCAGATTTCCGCCATCGCCGCAGCCCAATTCCAGCACCCTGCATTGCCCGAGCGGCGCCGTCTCCAGCCCCATCATATAGGCCATCGCCGCCAAGCGCGATGGGTGCGACTCTTTGCGCGGAGTGGTAGGATAGCGCACCTCGTCATACTTCGTCGGCATGCGTGCGCCCTTCTACTTCGCCGCGTTCGGCACACAGCGAAGACTGTTCAGGAATTCTTTGTTGAATACCGGTGCTCCGCCGCCGGTATCCACCGTAAAGCGGTAGGTCACTTCCTTACCGCCGACCTTTACGGCGCCGCCTTCCCGGCCCTGGCGGAACACCCACTCGAGGTTGTACGCCGTGCCAGCGGGGTCGCGCCGGTCGGCGTCGGCGAAGAACCGGAACACCGCCCAGAGCCCGTCGCGGTTCTGGAACTCGAAGTCCGGCCCGCCCGACACTTTGCCGCTAAGCCGCACGCTGCGCGTTCCGGCGCCTGGCCACACATACTGCCTGGCCGGCTCCGCACCGGTGAGCTTCGAACTCTGCCCATCGACAGCCAGGGTCATTTCACGGATCAACTCGGAACGCTGGAACTGTAGAGAATAGCGCAGGCTCGGCTCGGTGGCTCCACCCGGGTACAGAGTGTCCGAAAACCGCGCCGCGTTGTTGAAGAAATTCACGAACAGCGGATTCATCTGCAAGCCCGACGCTGGATTCGCGACATACAGGTTCCCCTGCTTCTGAAGGAAGTTCCGCAGCGACTCCTCATAGAAAATCCATAGCTTGCCCTCGCGCGGCCGGAAGATCGCACTCACTTCCTGCAAGGTGGCCTCCGCTGCGGAATTCGGATTGAACGGGAATTTATTCATCACCGGGCTGAACGCCGCGCAGAATGCGCCCGCCTTGCCATTCACTTCGCCCGCGCCCATGTTCTTCGTCAGCGCGTCGATCGATTGAATTGGGGCTTCCAGCAAACGCAATGCCGTGGTTTCGACATGCGCCTCGGGGTCAATCTTGAAAGTGTAGCCCATCTTCTTCACGACGTTCCGCGCCGTGTCGGCAGCCATGCGGATGGGTTGAGCGCGAGCCGGGTCCGGCGGCCCCTGCTGATCCGCCACCTGCCCGATGGTAGTCTGCAAATTTGCCAGCGAGCCCATGTACTCCTGGTTCGGCGGCAGCACATACTGCACCGTCGCCGCCGGCGGCGGCACGATCTTGTGAATCGGATCGAACGCCTCCAGCACCCTGGGCGAATCAACAGCCGTGTTCTGCGTCACCACCCAAAACAGTGCCATCAGCGGCGTCTGTGCGCCCGACAGCAGGTTCAACTTCTTCGCCGCGTCCTGCAGATTCGCATACGGCAGCACGCGCGTGTTCTTCAGGAACTCGCGCCACTTCGCGATGTAGTCCGCTTCGAAGCGCGCGCGCAGCTCCTCGCCAAGCTTGGCCATGTCGGGCTTGGCCGCGGCGTAATCACCCAACACCCACCTTTCGCCGCCGAAAAACTTGCCGGCCTTTTTGATGTTGTCCGACATCGCCGCCCACCCGGCCTTGGTGAATGCCCCGGGCACGTCGCGATTGTTGATCACGGCCTCGGCGGAACCGGGAAACTGCTCGTTGAAATTCACTTTCTTTGAGCGCCGCGCGGCGTCGGCCAGCATGAACTGATAGATCTGTTCAGTGCCCGAGAATTTGCTCAAGTGCACACGCGCCCTGTCGACGGCCTCGGCCTCGTTGCGTTCCGCGAACGGGTTACCCCGCGCCAGATCCTCGCTGTAGAAATCGAATTGCTTGCGCGCCAACGGCAGAATGGGCTCCACGGTGCGGCCCGCGCCCCAACGCTGCACCAGCAGCGGCGAGAGCCACGGCCCGCTGCGTTTCCATTCCGGCGTTGTCACCAGATACGCCTTCAGTGTGTCGTACGTCGAACTGTACTCGTCGGTTGGCTCCGGCGGCACTTTCAATCGCTGAAGGTGCGCGAGCATCTCGGCTTGCGCCTGCCCGAACAGCAGTTGTTGGAACCGCGCATAGTAGACTTTGCGCACTCCCGGGAGCATGCCGCTGCCGCTGTACAGCAGCCAGCGCAACCGCCACGGCGCGCCTTCTACTTCATACCTGGTCAACTGCTCCAGCGACACCCGCAGCCGCTCCAGCCGCTGCAGCGCGTCCTGCGAGGGCAGATTCATGCCGCTTGCCTCGCTCGCCGGAATCCCCTTGGCTGCCTCCATCACCTCGCTCTGCAAGGCGCGGTTACCGACGAACGACACAGTGAAGCCGATTATCGCGATCAGACATAGCAACGCCGCCAGCGCCAGCAATGCGCGCTGCATCGTCGACGTCTTCGTGCTGCTCCCGCTCGCACCCAGCGCTGCCTCGTCTTTTACGAGCACGTGGTTGAACAACTGTTGCAGGAAGATCCACTGCGGTACGCGGCGCGTGGTCCCGCCAGTTGGCACAGCGGCCTGTGGCGCGCCATAACCCGGCACCTGGAACACGCCCGTCGCACTGCTGGGCGCTGCCATGCCGTGTGACGCCGCCCGCGGCGCTTCCGGCGCTACGTCGCGCACCGTGACGGGCCGCACGCCGGAAAAGTAAAAACCCCGCAGAAACGGGCTCACGTTCAACTGGCTGGGCCGGCAGAGCTCCACCAGGAATTGCACCAATGGCCCTCGCAGCTTGCGGAATTCGCGCGGAAACTCGTATGCGGCTGCTGCTTTAAGTGGGTCCGATTCGCGCGGCAATTGTGATAGGCGGTGATCGGCTAGCCCCTGGAAAATGCCGTCGAAGGCGAACGACAGCCGCCGCGACTGCTCCTCCGCGTAGACGCCACCACCCGTGAACGGAGCCATCGGCATAGTCGCGCCCAGTACCTGGCCAGCCTCGTCGTTAGTCAGGTTCCGCACGTAGTCTTCAAAAAACGCAATACGGTTCATCCTCGTGAAGGTCACGTACACCGGGAAGCTCACGCCGAACTGCTGCGAGATCTCGCCCAGGCGCGCCTGCAACGTGCGCCCCAGACCGGTTAGCGCGCCGGCCGCGCCGGCCTGCGAGAACAACTCGCCGTCCACACACACCACCGCCGCGCGTTGCGCCTGGGCGGCCCCGCCGACTACGCTCTGCAACTTTCTGGGCTGTAACCGCCGGAGGAGCGACGTCCACAACCCCGTCTCCGTCAGCAAGCGCCCACCTGCCTCGACAAACACCATCTGCCGCGCGAACCACAGGTTCACTGTGCGAGTCGGAACGACGTTGACATCCTGATACACCTGCCCGGCCAGCAACTCCGCGTCGAGGCCTGAATTCAGGATGGTGGTGGTCTTGGTGGAGCCGGACGCGCCCAGCACGAAGACCACAGGGAGATTGTTGAGCTTGGCGCCTTTGGCCGAACTCGATGCCGCGAACCGTGCGCCGGCCTCGCGCACCAGTGCGTCCACCTCATCGCCGCCCCCCGGGCTACTTTCCGCCGCCGGCTCACCGGAACGTCGTACCCGCTCCACCAGGAGCGTCCAGACGACCCATCCGGTAACTCCGATGATGCCCAGGATGCCCCAGAACCAGTAGAGCCTGGTGCCCTCCAGATGCAGCATCATCGCCCCAGTCACCCAGGCCAGAACCAGATATCCGATCAATGCGCCAGCGGATGCAACGTAGTACTTCATGGGAATTCCTTACTGACGGATCGAAGCTGCCAAATCCGCCAGGCTTGACACGCCTGAAGAGAGCATCAGCTTATAGCTCACGAACAGGACCAGTGCCAGCACCGCGCACGCTGCCGCCCCTATGATGAGGCTCTTGATCCACGGATCTATCGCCACCTGCACAGAGCCCGTGGTCAGCAGCGGATATGGCGAGAACGGCCGCTCCGGCCCGCGAATACGCCGGATCTTATCCGCCGTGCCATCGATGAATCCCTTCAATTCGCCGCGTCCGGCCAAGCTGTAGCGTCCTGCGAAGCCCAGCAGCAGGCAAAGGTGGTAGACCTCCAGCAGGTCCGCCAGATCGTGCGAATCGGTCTTGCCCAGCAGTTGTTGCAGGTTTTGGAAGAAGACCTCACCGGCCACGTGATGGCCGAACAACTCCTCCTGCAGTGGCCGCCGCGGCCAGTCTGCAAATACCGGCGCGCGCAGGTTCAGAACCGACTCGTCCAGGAACGCCACCACAGCGAAAATCGCCAGCTTGATATCTTCACCGGCGTATCCCTGCCGCCGCGCCTCCCCATCGGCGCTCTTCAACCCCTCCAGGATGAAGTGCCGGAACGCAGCGGGATCGGTGACCACCTGGCGTCCCGTGCGGAGCCTTTCGGCCACTGTGAGAATCTCCTGAAAGGCCAGAGCCAGATTTTGGGTACGCCGCTGGCTATTGCCCGCTGCAGTTTGAGTCGGAGACATCGCAGACCTCGTCTTAGGATTCCAGAATCACAAGCAGTTCCATTTCCGGCGTGGGCACATCGCCGGGTACGTAGACGCCCACCTGGCGGGACTGCACGATGTGGTCCCAACAGGGGCCAGCCCGGCTAATGCTGAAGTACTGCACGTCCACGCGCACTGATATCGAGGAAGGGGGCACGGGCAGATGGGTCAGAGTCATGCCCGGCAGGGCGCGCTCTACCAGTTTCGGCACGAAGAGCTTGGAACACACTTTGATGAGCGCCGGTGTCCGCGAGATCACTTCCACTTCGCCTAACGGCGCACGGATGGAAAACACCCACCGCGCGCGGTCCAGGCAGCGTTGATCCGTCACATCCGCTTCGTAGTAGTAATCGCTCGTCTGCCGCAGGGGGATCAAGATCACGTTCGTCGGCGCCACCGTTTCCAGGTGCGTGCGAATGTGGTGGTCGAGCCGGCCGAAGCAATCGTCCAGATGCATGTGGTCGTACAGCGGCAGGTCCCGAGGGTGCGAATCGAGCGCGAAAGTACACAGCGCCCCGCCGAGTTGCAGCATTTGCCCAAACAACTCTTCCGGGTGTGTCTGCCGCGCGGCGAAAATCTGCCGGAGCGGCGCCAGCGCCGAGTTCACCGTGTGCAATAGCCAGAAGTTGGCGATGTCGCGCGTTGAGTACTCGCTCCACGCTCGCCCGCCGGCCGTCGACAGCGCGTTGCTCTTGTCCTCCAGAATGTCGATCAGCCGGCGCAGCAGCATCATCAATTGCTCGCTGGCGCCGATCGCCGTGCAGGGAGGAATGAAGCTCGCATCGAATTCGAAATGACCTGACCCGCTGCGCCTCACCCGCGCCACAGGCAGCGTCAACTGCCCCTCGCTGTCCTCCACGTCGAGCAACAACGTGAAGTTCTTCCGGCCCAGTGTCACGGCCTTTTCATCGCGGCCGGTCGTCTCGTCGTGGAAGGATCGAGCCTCGGCCCTGTAGCGTGTTTCCGGGCCAGGCCCCGCTTCCGGCAGACTGCAATTGATCCCGTTCGGCTTGTGCGCCGCAATCGCCAGCAGCACGGTGACTGAGTCTCGCGTGGGCGGGAACAGGTCAGTAATGTTGCGCGCTGCCGGCGGCGCATCGCACTCCGGCATGTGAAAAGGCAATCCGTCCGGGAGGATGCCCCGGGCGTGCAAGAGCGAGACCGTACCGTTGCGCAGCGCCTCGCCGTCAATGCCGTAACCAGCCAGTCCGTAGGAGTGGCTCCATAACGCGGACGCCGCGAACTGAACCAGATCCTCAAAATAGCGACTTTGCGCCTGAAAATGGTGAGGCCCCAGGTACATGCCCTCAGACCACACCACCCTTCGCAGATGCTTCATAGACCGAGTCCGCCAGCCCCAATCTCTCGATGCACGAAAATACTCTACCACATAGCCCTGGAGCGACTGCTTTGCAGGCAAACCGGCATTGAACCGGGGGCCGTGGGGTGCCATGATAATGAGGACTTGATGGCTGGCGGGATTGCCATGACTTTTCACGACAAATACGAAGTGCTCAACCTGATCCGCGACGAGGGCGTCAAGACGTTTGCCGCTCGGATGAAGGCGACGCGGGATACGCTGACCGTTCACGTGTTTCCGGGCGATCAACTCGAAGCCAACGCGGATCTGCTCGCGCGCCTTAGGATGCTGATCGCGTCGCGCAATCCAGTGCTCATTGAGTTTAGTGAGTTGGAGGGGCTTCTTTGTGTGGTCACACATACCTCCCCAGGCATCGTGAGATTGCGCGATTGGGCGTTCCTCCAGCGGGCTGATGAATCCGTTGCGGCACCGCCGAGCCCCGATCGTTTTGCACAGGCCGGGACGTGGCGTGCGCAAGCTCCGCCGCCCGCGCCGATGCCGCCGCCACCCCTGCCGCCCAGCGCCGGGCCGGGTGAGTTCACGCGGCAGTTCCAGGCCGCACAGCCGCCGGCGCCGATCGCGGAGCCCGCGCCGCCCAGCGCCGGGCCGGGTGAGTTCACGCGACAGTTCCAGGCTGCCAACCCGCCGGCGCCCATCGCGCAGCCCACGCCGCCCAGCGCCGGACCGGGCGAGTTCACCCGACAGTTCCAGGCCGCACAGCCGCCGGCGTCCATCGCGGAGCCCGCGCCACCCCCGCCCCCCGCCGCCGCACCGGGCGAGTTCACGCGACAGTTCCAGGCTGCCAACCCGCCTGCGCCCATCGCGGAGCCAGCGCCACCCCCGCCCCCCGCCGCCGCACCGGGCGAGTTCACACGGATGTTCCAGGCCGCACAGCCGCCGGCGCCCATCGCGGAGCCACTACCTCCACCGTCGGCGCCACTGCCGCCCTCCGCCGCACCGGGCGAGTTCACGCGACAGTTCCAGGCTGCCAACCCGCCGGCGCCCATCGCGGAGCCACTA
>JBBQLF010000052.1:0-13367 GCA_038327695.1 Bryobacterales bacterium | reverse complement strand
GGGTGTGTAGTGCTTCCGTGGTTTCTTCACGCGTTCTCTCCGTTATCTTAACGGCTGAACGCTCCCTCCATTTCCAGCTGAGGCGGAACACCGCCCACAAGCTCGCCAGAATCGTCTGCCTCATGACCACGACCAATCGGGAATACGACGCCACGGTCTCTCCAGATCAGGAGCAGCGCACCCAGGGCCGGAAATGCGCGGAACTCCACGCACAAGCTCCAGAACTTGGTTTCCAACTCGTCCCCGTGGAAGTTGTTCCTTAGGAGCGCCCACCTGTGCCTCGCCAGCGGGATCCCAGTATGCAGCACAGTCGTCCTGCCGATCCAGGGTCTTTCAGTGGCACGGCGAACCGTGTCTTGACTGCTTGTCTCATCCCTGGGGTAGGCGCAGCCAGCCGCTTTGTTATATTCAACTTGAGGTATCCATTGTGCATGTAGTAGCCGGAGTAGATCTAGGCGGCACCGCCGTCAACTACACCCTGATCAACGACAGGGAGAAGTTCCTGATTGAAGACCTCTGCGAGCACCCGGCGCGCTCCACTGAGGGGCCGGGTGTCTGCCTGCAACAGATCGCCGAGGGGCTCCAGATTGCCGTCAAACAGGCCGGCATCACCCTGGACGACGTAGTGGCGGTGGGTTTGGACACGCCCGGTCCGGCCAGCGCGTCCGGCGTGCTGAGCGCGCGCGGATCCACCAATTTTGTCCACTCGGACTGGGCAGGATTCGACATTCGGGAGCAGCTGGCCCACAAGCTCGGCAAGCCGGTCACCTACCTCAACGACGGCAACGCCGGAGCGCTTTGGGGTCACTTTGCCCTGTTCGGCGCAAGTAGCAAGTCCACCTCGATTTCCGCCATTGTCGGCACCGGACTGGGTGGAGGCGTGATCATCGAGGACCTCGTGCTGAAGGGCCGCAAGGGATTCGGGGGCGAGTTGGGTCACGTCTTGATCCCCTACCAGAGTATCGGCGGAATCGAAGGGTTGCATCCGCAATGCAATTGCGGGCGGACCGGGGATCTGGAGGCGTTGTGCTCCCTGACCGCCATCGGCAAGTCCTTCCTGCCGTACTTCCTGCCGAAGTACCCTGGCCATCCGTTGGCCGAAATCGCCGGCCTGGGCCGCGCCGCCAAGAAGGTGCGCGGGCTGGCCGAGCAGGGCGACCCGATGTGCAAGGAGATTTTCCGCGTGCAGGCGCATGCCCTGGGCTTGTTCTTCGACGAGATGGTCAACACGTTTGACCCCGATGCGCTGATCGTCGGCGGCGGCGCGCTGGAGACCGGGCCGGAGTTCCAGAGCTGGTTCATCGGCGAGATCCGCGCGGCCATGCCGGTCCAGCGTGCCGAGCAGGTGGACATCCCGATCCACGTAATGCCGAACGGCGACACGGCCGGCGCCCGCGGTGCGGCGATTGAGGCCTTGGCCCTGGCCCGCCAGAGTGGCCTCGCGTGACCCGTTTCCTGAGGCCCACGTGCGTACGCCGTTTCTAGAGACCGTTCTGTTGGGGGCCGCTCTGTTTGCCGCGCCCGCCGATACGCCCGACTCGCGCGTCGCGCAGGTCCGGCGCACTCCCGGCTTTGTTGCGCTCTGGGATTTCGTGCTTCGCAGCGATGGGCGCTTTGCCGCGCACCAGGCGCCCGGAGACCGCCACGACTTCCGCCTGGATGCCGTCAACTATGTGCGGGATTACTGGGCGGAAGGCCGGGCGGCGACCTATGAGGACTTCCCTCTGCTCGGGCGCGGGCCCTTTGGGCAGGCCGTGCGATTCCGGCAGGAGCCGGAGCGCGATTTCCGGCCGTGCCTGCTGATTCCGCGCCAGAGGCTGCACAACTCCGGTCTGGATGTGAAAGGGCCGGGCCGCTCCGTCTCAATGGTCACCTGGGTGATCAGGGAGAGCGGCAATCACGCCATAGCCGGCATCTGGCATGAAGGTACCGATCTGGAAAACGCCGCGCGGCCCGTGAGCCGGGTCGAGCGCGGCCGGCGTCAATACGCGCTGTTTGCCGGCCTGGCGGCCAACAATGGCGCCTCGGCCGTGCATCTGTCTGAGAACGGCGCACGCTCCTTCGGGGATAAGTACGCGCGCAACCTGGCAACGACGCCAGAGGTGATTCGCGCTGTACCGGCCGGCTCGCCCGCCGAGGTGCTGGACCGGGCGTGGAGCGTGGTGGCCTTTTCGTTCGACAATCAGCGGAACACGGTGACCGCCTATCTGGACGGCAAGGCGCACGACTATTGGATTGACGAACCCCAGCAACATCCCTTTTACCAGTGGCCGGCCAAGGGCTGGCAGCAGGCTGAATGGCGCCGCATGCCCGGTCTGCAGCCGGGAGAGGATCCGGCTTTTCCGGTCGACCAACTCTACCAACCGCCGGAGCAGAAGCCACTCTCGCGTCAATTGTTGTCCGATGACGGCGAGACCCGGGTGGAGCTGCAGCAGTTCCAGTTCACACGTGTGCGCGTCACCTACCGAAAAGACACGAAGGGGAAGTTCCGGATTGTGGCCCAGCGTGAATTGGTGGCCTTGCGGGCCAACCCGTTCTGGTTCGCGCATGACCTCTATGCGCCGGCAGGGGTGGAAGACGGGGGGCCATTCACCATCGGCCGCGTGATCCACACCTCGCGCGGCGTGGGCTTCACCGGCTATATCGGTGGCGTGGCCGTCTTCGACAGGGCACTGCCGGCGCGGGAGATGGAGCGCCTGGCTGGCGTCGCGCACGCCGGTCCCATCGCCGCCACGCGCTAACGGCCCGCGCCACCACGCGCTAACGGCCCGCGCCGCCGGGCGCTAACGGCCCGCGCCACCACGCGCTGACGGCCCGCGCCGCCACGCGCTAACGGTCCGCGCCGCCACGCGCTGACGGCCCGCGCCACCACGGGCTAACGGCCCGCGCCACCACGCGCTGACGGCCCGCGCCGCCGGCGCGCCTACTGCACCCGCTCGTGCGTGTAGCCAGCTTCGCTGAGTGCCGCCATCAATTGCTCCACATGGCCGCGGCCGCGGGTTTCCATCGTGATGTCGATCACCGTGTCTCCGAGATTGACGCCGTAGTAGGCGCGGTCGTGCTGGGTCTCGACGATGTTGGCCTTCTGGGTTTCGATCACTTCGCAGAGCCGGCGCAGTGCGCCCGGATGGTCTGACAGGTGGATGCGCAGCCGGACCAGGCGGCCATCCTGGACCAGTCCGCGCTCGATGATCCGCGATAGCAGCGTGACGTCGATATTGCCGCCGCACACCAGTACCCCGATCCGCCGGCCCTGGTGGGCGGTCTTGCGGCCCAACACAGCGGCCAGGGCAGCGGCGCCGGCGCCCTCGGCCAGCATCTTCTCGCCCTCCAGAAGACGCAGGATGGCGTTGGCGATCTCCTCTTCCTCGACTGTGACGATTTCGTCCACGTACCGCTGGATCAGCGGCAGAGTCCGGTCGCCGCAGCGGCGCACGGCGATGCCGTCTGCGATGGTCGTGCCGGCATCCACCTGGACCGGATGGCCTTCCGCCAGGGCGCGGACCATCGAGGGTACGCGGGCGGTCTGGACTCCGACGATCGCGATGCGCGGGTTGAGTTCCTTCACGGCGCACGCCAGGCCACCCAGCAGTCCGCCCCCGCCGATGGGGGCAACGATGACGTCCAGCGCCGGATCCTGCGCCAGCATCTCCAGGCCGAGCGTGCCCTGGCCGGCGATCACGTCATCGTCGTCAAAAGGGTGGAGAAACGTCAGGCCCTGGTCTTCGCAACGGAGCACGGCCTCCTGGTAGGCTTCATCGTAGTTCCGGCCGTGCAGGATGACTTCGGCGCCATAGCCGCGTGTGGCCGAGACCTTGACTAACGGCGTGGCCAGGGGCATCACGATCTGGGCCGCAATGCCTCGCGCGGCGGCGTGGTAGGCCACCGCCTGGGCGTGATTGCCCGCCGAGGCCGCCATCACGCCCCGCCGCCGTTCGTCCGCGCTGAGTGAAAGGATGCGGTTCACGGCGCCGCGCTCTTTGAACGAGCCGGTGCGCTGGAGGTTCTCCAGCTTGAGATAGATCTGGTTGCCCGAGGCGGCCGAGAGGCCTTCGGAGTGCACCAGCGGCGAGAGCCGGATCGATTCCCGGATGCGGCTCATGGCGGCTTGGATCTGCGGTAGCGTGACCATCCCACCAGTCTATGGGTTTCCGGCAGGTTTCTTGCCTGGGTTCAGCGCCACGTGATGGAAAGGATTGGGGCGCTGGGCGCCTGCCGTGCACTGCCCGCCGGACCGCGCCAGCTCCAATCGATCACTCCGGAATCACCGCTTCGCGCCGTATGCGCATTACCGCCGAAGCGGGCCGCCACGGCGGGTTGCCCAGCCTGTTGGTCCCGTCCGGATAAGGCGCTGCCCACACCCGCCGTCACGCTCGTGTTGTAGCTGAAGACCGCACCGGCGCCGGAGAACTCGGGGCCAAACTGGAAACGGATCTCGGCTCCCCCCGTCTGGGGGCTGGCCCGGAGCAGGTAGCGGAATCGCGTGGTGCCAGTGATTACGGGGCGCTCGCCTTCGCTGGCCGGAGTACCTTCGCTGGCCCAAGTAATGGTGTGGCTGAGGCCGGTGCGCGCGCATTCGTCGGTCACCGTAACACTCAATCTCGTGGAGCCACTCTGAGCGAGTGCGCTGAAGGTCAGCAGTGTCAGAACCAGCAGCGCCCGCATGGCTCTCCTCGGGAAGGGATAGTCCCATGCTGGCGAGCTGAACTGCTGCGAGCCATAGCCCCCTGGGCAGGGATCGTCTAGTTCCCTGAGGGCGGCAGTACTACTTTCCTGTGGATGCTGGCCGGACGATAAGCCGGTTTCTGGACCCGGCCTTGCGGCCGGGCGGCAGTCATTCCTCTCGGCCCGCCATTGCTGACGGACTCTAGCAACCTACCCGGAAGAAAAACGGAGCGGGCCGCACCTCCTCCCCTATTTGGTCTTGCTCCACGTGGGGTTTTCCCTGCCACTCCGGTTACCCGAAGCGCGGTGCGCTCTTACCGCACCTTTTCACCCTTACCTCCAGCCCTGACGGGCCGAAGGCGGTATATTTTCTGTGGCACTATCCGTAGAACGCACTTTGAGCACGTCCCCCCGGCCGTTAACCGGCACGCTGCCCTGTGGAGACCGGACTTTGCCTCGAACTCGGGCGGTTTCTCCAGTCTGGAGACCTGCCCGGTGCGCGACTGCCAGTCCAGCCAACATCCATTATCATTATTTCACAAATTCAGTTATACTGGGCCGTGACGGCCGATTGCTTGCAAGCTGCTGATCCAATTCGGTGTCCAGATATCAGTCTCGGTGTTTAGAGGAGCGTTGACGTGAAAGCCTTTGTTACTCGACTAGTCCTGCTGGCGGTTTCGCTGGCAGCAATCGGCTACGGTCAGATCGTGACCGGAGCCACGAAAGAGGATTGGGAAGAGATTAACTTTGAGTTCAATTCCGCCGTCCTGACCGACGGTTTTCCAAGTCTGTTGAGACTGGCGGACATGCTCAGCAAGAACCCGGACTTCCGGGTGAAGCTGGACGGTCACACCGATTCCATCGGAGACGAAAAATACAACGAGAAATTATCGCAGAAGCGTGCGGAAGCGGTCAACGCGTTTCTGGAGAAATATGGAGTCCGGGCGTCTCAAATGGATGTCGTGCCGCGCGGAAAGCGGAATCCCAAAGTGGACAACCGGACGAAGGAAGGCCGCTTTGTGAACCGCCGTGTGGCGATGACGGTCACCGATAAGAACGGCAAAGTCATCGGCGCCGGCGGCGTCGGCGACGCCATCAAGGCGCTGCAGGCGCATTGCCCGGACTACAGCCAGACACTGGCGGAGATCCTGAAGAAACTGGACAAGCTCGATGACATCGCCCGCATGCTGGCCGCGCTCTCTACGGAGAACGCGAAACTGCGCACCGATGTGGATGCCCTGAAGGGCACGCAGAACGTCACCCGGGCCGCCGTCGACGCCATGCCCAAGGCCGCTACGGCCGACGACGTGCAGAGGATCACCCAGAAGATGGCCGACGACACCCTCGCCAAGGCGATCATGCCGCGGTTCTCGATTCTCGGCGCCAACATCGGCGTGGACAATACTCGCAACGTGACCTTTACCGGTAAGGCCCGCTACTTCGCCCCATTCCGGGAGAAATTCGCCATCCAGGCACAGGGCGAGTACATGTATTTCAAGGAACGGCAGGAAGGCCAGTTCGATCTCGGTATCGTCAATCGCTTTAGCAAGCGCGGCCAGATCGGCGCCTTTTCGAGCTTTAAACACGTGGGCCTGATGAACATGCAGAATGGCGCCACCCTCGGCCAGGCCGCGGTGACGGCTGATTATATATTCAGCCACGGCCGCTTTGGTCTGTTCGGTACGAAGTCCTTCCTGAGCGGCGGCGTGATCAATCGCGCTGTCATCAGCCGGAACATTTTTGAAGAGAGTTACCTGCGCGTCGTGGATCAGTTTGGAGCGTCCACGTCCGTCAATCTCTACCGCAGCCTCGTCCTGGAAGCCAACCTCGGCGCGCTCTTCGTCAACGGCGGAGCCAACAAGCCGGGCGGCACCATTCGCTTCATCCAGCCCATCAACAAGCATGTCGCGTTTACACTGGAAGGCGGCTTCAACGAGACCTATGTCAGCCGCAGCGCCAACGGCCGTGTCGTGGCGGGTCTGCAGTTCGGCAACTTCGTACAGCCCAGGGACTACGCCGCCATGGATTCGCCCATCCCGGTGGACGTGCCGCGCGTCCGCTATGAGATGCTGACGCGCCGCGTGCGCACCGGCAACGATGCGCCAGTCGCCGACGCCGGCCCGGACCAGAACGGTATCGCCGCCGGTGCGGTGACGCTGGATGGCTCGGCCTCCTATGATCCGGAAGGCGACACCATCACCTTCCAGTGGGATCAGATCGCCGGTCCGGCCGTCAATCTTTCGGGCCGCAACACGGCCAAGGCCACCTTCACGGCTGCGGAAGGCCAGACCTATAGCTTCCGCCTGACCGTCAAAGACTCCTTCGGCCTCGCTTCCCTGGCGCGTGTGAGCGTGACAGCCAAGGCGAGCCAGCGTGTCGTCATTCAGAAGTTCACGGCATCGCCCGCCTCGATTCGCGCCGGCGCCTCGTCCACTCTGACATGGCAGGTGCTGAACGCCGATGAGGTCGAGATTACCTCTCTCGGTAAGGTGAATCCGCAGACTGGCACCTCGCAGGTGACACCTGCCGATACCACGGCCTATAAGCTGACGGCTCGCAACAAGGAAGGCGAGATCAGCGAGACGGTGACGGTCACCGTCGACAAGCCTACGGTTCGCATCATCAGCTTCCGGGCCACGAATCCGGCGATCAAGCCGGGCGAAGCCTCCACTCTCGTTTGGGAGACGGAGAACGCCGACACGGTCACAATCAGCGGCATCGGCACCGTGCAGGTAACGGGCTCGAGTTCGGTCAGCCCGAAGGAGACGGCCACGTACTTGCTGACCGCCACTGGCAAGAGCGGGTCGATGACATCCACCGTCACGGTAACCGTCAGCACCACGCCAGTGGTACCGGCTCCGAAGATCGTCAGCTTCGGCGCCTCGCCGGCTGAGATCGTGGCCGGCGAAAGCTCCACTCTGAGCTGGAGCGTCGACGGCGCCAAGGAGATCACCATCACGGCGCTGGGTGCCGTGGCTGCCGCAGGCAGTAGTTCGGTGACTCCGCAAGTCACCACCGTCTACGTGCTGACCGCCAAGAATGACGGCGGGGAAGTCAAGGCGAACGTGACAGTGACCGTATTGCCACTGGCGCGGATCGTCAACTTCTCGGCCTCGCCAGCCCAGAGCGCCAAACCGGGCGACCTGGTGCGGCTGACGTGGAGCACCACCGACGCGCAGCAGGTGTCCATCAACGGCATCGGCACGGTGACGGCTTCCGGTTCGGTGGATGTGACGCCCAACGCGGACACTACCTACACCCTGGTAGCCCAGGGCCGGAAGAACACTGTCAGCTCGTCGCTGACGGTGACGGTGAAGCAGCCGGAGAAGCCGGTGATTGACAATGGTAAGGCTCCGGTGATCCGGCTCAACATCCCGGATCGCTACACCACCAGTTCCACGGTGCTTGGCCTCGACGCTTCAAGCTCGACTGATCCGCAGGGCGACCTGCTGAAGTTCGAGTGGACGCAGGAAGGCGGATTTGACAACGGTTTCGTGAACATCTCGAACCGTTATCTGCCCGCCACCACGCTGGTCCTGCCGGGTAAGTCCGGCGACTACGTGATCCAGGTGAAGGCCACCAATCAACGTGGTCTGAGCACCGTCAAGCAGGTGACAATCACGTTCGTCAAGCCATAGGCTGGTAGACGGGTCCGGCCATGCGCGCGCTCAGCGCCCGCATGGCCACCCAACGCAAAGGCCCCTGTGTGGCCGTGATACCTGTCACGCCCACACAGGGGCCTTTGCGTTAGCAGGAAGAACTCTCTCTTGTTCAGCCCGCGGACCGGGCTACCCTTGCACTTCTACACCAGCAGCGGTCCATTTTCTGCCGGCCGTCCAGCCGCCGCCGTTGCTCTCGCTGCGTGGGCCGCGCCACCCTGTCTGGCTGGGACTACTCCCCCGATAGGCCGAGGCTATTTCTTGTTCACCTGACGCACCGGGGTGTTCTTACACTTCGACACCAATGGCAGCCCATTTTCCGCCGGCCGTCCAGCCGCGGCCGTCTCTCTCGCTGCGTGGTCCGCGCCAAGCAGTCTGGCTGGGACTACTCCCCCGCTAGGCCGAGCCTATTTCGTGTTCAGTTGACGCACCGGGATGTCCTTACACTTCGACACCAGTGACAGTGCCCGTCAATAGCGTAGGGTACCCGTTCCGGATCTGAATATCGGCCAGATTCGCCACCATTTCATCGTCCAGCAATTCCAGCCGGTTGCCGATGCCCAGGTCGCTCTGCGCAAAGTCCATCTGTTGCTGCGCCGAGTTCGCTCCCAGCGTCACGGTGAACTCCGTCCGGCAGATCTCCTGTCCCCGGAACAGATCGCAGACTGACTCGATGGCGTCGTGCTGGTAGTCCAGGTTGGACTCAAAGTGCAGTTTCATTTCCGTGCCTTCCTGCCGGACCTCTTCAGCCACTGTCCCCTTTGGGCCGCCTTCCCGGCGAACAATCCGGAAATTCCGGATAGTTGCCGCCAGGGAATGCTCCGCTTCCACCGCGGTTCCGGCCGTGACTACTGTGGTTCGTCCTTCGCCAATAGCCGTTTGACGGCGCCATCGAAATCGGATTCAAAGCTGCGATCCTCGGCCCTGCGAAATTCGGCAAACTCCCGCTCCGCGTGCGCCTTGGCCAATTCCGCCGAGACCTTGCCCGCGCTCCGCAGAATGTTCCGGTCGTTCAGCGTCAGGAAACCTTCCAGCTTCACGATCCAGTCCCGCATCGCCATGGGAACCCGCCGCTCGGCCTGGGCCTCGGCAAAGATGAGATATTGCTCAACCAGATTGTTCAGCGCGCGCAGTTCGGCCTCGTTCAGGTAGTTCTTCGCGATCACCGCTTCCGGCTTGCGGATCCGCGCCCCGTCCCAGTTAGTGAGTCCCATGTTCGGCAGCCTGTGATCGGCGCGGGACACGATCATCCCGGCGGCGGTCTGCCCGTGGATAGCGTAGTGTACTTTGTTCTGCACCGTGGCGGCGAACTCCCCCGTCAGCGGGCTCGCCTTGTCGTAGTCGATGCTCGTGGCATAGACGTCGGTGATCTTCTGGTAGAACCGCCGCTCGCTCGTGCGGATGTCCTGGATGCGCCGGGTGAGCTCCGCAAAGTAGTCGTTGCCGGCCTCCGGGTTCTTCAGGCGTTCGTCGTCCAGCACGAAGCCCTTGATGATGTACTCCTTGAGCTTGTCCGCCGCCCACCGCCGGAAGCGCACGGCCGTGGCGCTGCGAACGCGAAAACCCAAGGCCAGTACCATGTCGAGGTTGTAGCACTCCACCTCGCGAGTGACCTCGCGCCCCCCCTCATTCTGAACTGTTCGGAATAGCCGAACAGTTGCCTCGTACGTCAGCTCCTCATCCTCAAAGATATGTTTGATGTGTTCGCTGATCGTGCCCTTGGCCTTGCCGAATAACTCCGTGAGCTGCTTCTGGGTGAGCCAGACAGTCTGCTCTTCGAGCCGCACATCGAGCTTCGTTCGGCCGTCTTCGCCCTGATAAATGAGGATTTGGCTCATCACAGGCTCCGCACGTTCCCCAGCCCGTGTTGCTGGAGAATGGCCGTGAGATTCGTTTTGCCGGTATCGTCGGCGAAGGCACTATCGCGGAAGACGGCGGTGGTTTCACCCGGCGGGGCATCTTGCTTGTGCCAGGCAGCAATCCCGGGCGCCAGTGGTTCCACTTCGGTCGCAGCGATCTGTTCGGCCAGGCACGCCAGGAGCGTGCCCGCGCCGATGCTATGGACGGTCTTTCCGGCAATGATCTGCTGCTCGATGGGAACCGTCAGATCAAGGCCGAGCTTCAGAAGCAACTCAAACAGGATCTCCTGCTCCGTCCGGTCGGTCTTCAGGTGCTCGATGGACTCCTGCAGGGTTGTGGACAGGTCCTCGCGGTTCGGGTCCCACGCGCGTAGCTCCGCGAAAGCAAACAGCGAAAAGACAGGCGAGGCAAAGTCCAGTGACGACGGCGGCGCAAGGGACTGACGCAACTCGTCAAACACGCGATCACTACCGGTGTTCCGGATGATCCTCATCTGCTCCCCACACCTGCCCTCTCCGCACCGGGCAAGGGGAAAGACGGCCCCCGTCAAGCTCTCGCGCCGATCCTCCGCTAACACTGGTCCGCTGGTCAGCCGAACCGGGCAATCGTATCCCTTCCTTGATCTTGAATTCGCCTGGCATTGAGCAACTATAAAACACACGAACCCCAGTCTACTTCAATCGCGAGCCCCCGTTGGTGGCATTCCGGATAGGGTTCCAACATGGACGGCACTGCTCGCGCACTGCGAGTTGTTGAACGTCTCAATCCCCTTCTTGCCGGGGCCGTCAGGGTTCCGGCGATGCAGGATGGAGTCAGAATCCCCTCCTCATCGGGGCGGGCATTCTCAGCCTGGCACCCCTTAAACTCAATCGTGCCCACAGGTTGGAGCCTGGATCCCCCGGTCTGGAGCCTGCGCCTCACTGAACTCGTTTCGCCTGATTCACTTTCGTCCGTAAAGCCATCGTTGCACAGCGGTGAAGCACTCATGCGCAAACTCACCCGCCCCCTTGCCCCCCGCCCCTCACTACCGCCGCGGCTCGCCGTCCAGCGCCCGCCCGGCCTTCTCCGCCTTCCGCTCCTGCCGGTCCGCCTCCAGTCCCTCCACCAGCCGCTCCACCGCTTGCAGCCCTTCGTCCTTGTGCCGCAACTGCGTCCCCAGCCACCCCGGAATCGTGAACGTCGCCGCGCTCGCCAGCACCATCAACCCCACCACCGCCATCGCGAACCCGCGCGCCTTCTTCGCCTTGCTGTCCAGAAACAGACTGCACCCCAACAGCGCGAATACAAACCCGCACACCGCCGTCACTTGTGCCAGCAGATGCGCACCCCGCGCCAGCAGATCCCCCACCAGGTGCACCACCTCCATCCCGTACAAAGTGACGATCAGGACTTCCACCACCTCCATCTGTTTCTGCGATTTCGAGAACGCCGCCTGCGTCTCGTTCAACTCCTTCAGCGTTGTCGCATACCGCGCTCGCTGATCCCGGTCGTGCGCCATCGCCCGCTGCGCGCTCAACTCCGGCAACGATTCCACAAATACCGCGTGCTCAAAGTACCGCCGCAACAACAACAAATCCTTGGCTTGGAGATGCTTCTTGAACGCCATCACCCGGGCGCTGATCTCCTCGGCGTCCTCCACCGCTTGTGACGGGTTCGCCTTGGCGTGCGCCGGTCCTTTGCTCACCTCCGCATCCACCGCCCGCGCCAGCCCCGCCATCTCGTCGAACCGCCGCTCCATCTCTTCCACGCGCATCACAGCGTCGGCCCGGTAGGCCACCACCAGCCCCGCCGAACGGTGCCAAACGCCCACCCAATCGTCCTCCACCACCAGGTGCCGCTCGTCAAAATCCCGCGGCAAGCCCGTCGGCCGCCCATGGAGCAGGCTCCACAAATCCACCCCAATTTGCCGCGCCAGCCCCGGCCGCCCCACATCCGCCACCCCGTGCAACGCCACCCGCCCAAACCGGCAACGCCCCTCTGCCACCGGCATCGCCGTCCGCCGCGTCTGCTCCAGTACCGCCGCCACCGCGCACCCCGCCACCCGATGCTCCTCCAGAGCCTCGCCCCGCAACGGGATGTCCCGCATCCCCTCCACCGGCCCATAGTGCCCGTACTCCAGCTCCGCCCGCACCAGCCGCGCCACCTCGTCGTCCGTTAGATCGTCCCGCTGCCCCTCCGGCCCAATCCAACTCCCCTGGTTCGGCGTCGCCGCGATCGTGCATCCAAAGTTCACGCCGTCATACCATGGATCGCCCCACAGAGCGCCATCCTGCCCCGCCCGCCCCTCGTAGCCCGTTCGCGCCATCGCTTTCGCCAGCTTCTCGTCCAGAATCGCCATCGCCTGCTGCGTCAGCCCCGCCAAGTCCGGATTCGCCGCAATCTGCGCCGCCATCGCCTGCCGCTCCGCGCACAACCTCGGCGCCGCCGCCCGCAACCCCGCCACCTCCGCCGCCTGCAACCGCGCCCACACCCGGTACAGCGTCAACCCAATCCGGTACTCCGGGTCCACTGAGACAAAATACTCCGTCTGGTTCACCCGGCCTTTCGGCCGCCGCCCCGAATTCGCCACCATCGTGAAAACGTACCCCTCGCCCCCCGGCGAGTGCGCCTGGTCCATTCGCGCCCACTCCTTGAACAGCGTCGATTGCGGATCCCGCAGATACAGCCCGTCCACCTGCACCAGGTCCGCCCCGCCCGCCAGATGCCGTTCGTCCACCGTCCCGTCCGCCCCCGTCAACGGAATCTCGCACTGCCCCGCATACTCCGCCCCGAAGTGCGCCGCCCGCCTCGGCACGCTCACCACCACCTGCCGCGCCCGCTGCCGGTCCGCCTCGTACCACGCCGGCTCCTGCGCCAGCAGCGCCGTCTCGTCGCCGAACTCCCTCAATTCGTGGAACAGCGAATCCACCAGCGGATGTTTGCCGTCCTCCACGATGGCCCGCTCCGCCGCCCGGAACAGTTCGTACAAGTCCGGAGCCTGCCCGCGGCGCGTCTGTCGCGCCTGCACATACGCGTTCAGCCCAAATTCCGGCCGCACCGCCAGCCGCTTCCCCTGATCCTGGTGCGCCGCGCAACTCGCCAGCGCCACCTGCCACCACCTCTCCTTCGTCCAGTCCTCCGGCGATAGGTCGAACCAGCGAATCTCGCCCTCCCCCCCGCCCCACCCATCCGGCCGCAAACCCA